>SKLO01000391.1 GCA_007123195.1 Verrucomicrobiales bacterium
CGGCGGAGCGGCGCAGGCGCCGATCCGCCGGCACAGGACCCGTCACCGGCACCGGAGTCCGCGGGTGAACTTTGGGTTTGCGCCCCGGGGCGCGTGTTCCCGCTTGGCCCCCGGGGCTGAAGCCACGGGGCTGCCAGCTTGGGGGCGGACGAGGCGACATGGTGGCCGCTCACCGCCCTGTCGTGGTGTCGGCGGTGCCGAACTCCGGCCTCGGCACCAACCCACCGGCCGCCGATGCATCAAGGCTGCAGGGGCCGGCGGCGCCGGAGGATCAACCCGGCGAGTCCGACCACCAGCAGCAACGCCTTGGATGGTTCGGGCATGACGGTGAAGGTCAGTTGCAAATCGTTGCCGTTCATCGCGAGATCGGTGACGTGCAGGTCCCACAAGCCGCTGCCGGAGAACAGCCGCACGTCGGTGGCCAGCAGCGGGTTGATCGGGCTTACGCGGTTGGCTTCAAGGGCAGCGGAGCCGCGGAAGACGTTGTCGGGATTCTCGAGGGTGACGAGGGTGACGCTGTAGCTCTGGCCGATCATCAGGCCGGCGTCGTTGAGCAGTTCCACGCCAAAGGCACCGAACGAGGCGCCCATGGTGCCGAGTGACAGGTCGCTGTCGGTTCCGCTGAGGGCGATGAGGCTTTGGCCGAGGAGCACTCCGCCAGCTATGTCGAGCTGCACGCCGATGCGGGCCGGTTCAAGACCGCTGATGGTGCTGCCGCCGATGGTCAGGTGGTTGGTGATGGTGAGGGCGCCGGTGCCGCTGCCGGAGTCGCCGCGGATCATCGAGAAGTCGGTGCTGTCGAGGCCGCCGATCACAACCACGGGTCCGGCAATGCGGCCGGTGCCGCCGAGCGTGCCGGTGCTGTTGACTGTCACCGCCCCGGTTCCAGTCGCACTGCCGGTGGTGTTGGTCACCAGCAGGCTGCCGCCATTGATTTCGGTATTTCCCACGTAGGTGCTGGCTCCGGAAAGCTCCAGTGTCCCCGCTCCAAATTTTTCCAACGAGGTGTTGCCAGCCACGCCGCCATTGATCACGCCGGAAAATGCGCCGGATTCCACCCGAAGCCGGCTGCCAATGGACAGGTTTCTGAGTGTGATCGAGGCCTGCCCGCTGCCATCGTCGCTAAGAGCGTTGATGGTTTCGGTGACGTTCGACCCGATGCCCATTTGCATGCGTCCATTGCCTTCAAAAGCAATCGATGAGGTGTCGGAAATTTGTTCGCTGTTCAGCAATACCAGAACCGACTCGTGTTGAATCACCACATTCCCGGCGATGGCCGTCACCCCGGCGGTTTTATCCAGTGCCAGCGATACGTTCGTGCCCACCACCGTGTCGCCCGTGTAGGTGTTGGCATCGGAACCATTCAATCGGAAAAAGACCACATTGGCTGCGGGAGCGAAGCCGGCGTCGGCAAAGGTCAGGCCTCCGTTTGAAATGACCCCGCCAAAATCGGCCCGACCGACTTGTCCGATGCCGAAATCCATCGTGTTGGTAATGACGCGGTTGGCTCCATTGAGATCCATGGCACCATCCAGTTCGAAAGCCGTAAAGAGGAAATTCGTCCCGCCTGGAAAGATGTTGAAGTCGCCGTTGACCACCATGTCATTGGTGATTCTCCGGGGTGCTGTGCTTAGCAGGGTCGTTCCATTCTCAATCGTGAGCGCGCCGGTGCCGAGAGCATTGTTATGGCCGATCACCAGACTGCCCGCATTGAGGCTGGTGCCGCCGGTGTGAGCGAAGGCTTGGTCGAGCACCCAGGTGCCGGTGCCGCTTTTCACCAGTTGGCCGTTGAAGGTGGTGCCACCGGAGACGGCGGCGGAGTAGGTCTGTGTGCCGGTGCCGGTGAGGGTCAGCGTGGCATCGCTGCTGGTGCCGATGTTGAGGCCGCCGGAGATGGTGGAGCCGTTCTCAAGGGTGACCAGATTGGCGAAGTCACCCATGACCACCCCTCGATTGATGCTGCCGCCTGTGCGGTTGATGAGCGTGCCTGCGGTGTTCTGGAAGGCGACGCCGTTCCCGGCGGGACCGGCGCCCGCGAATATGCTGGAACCCCCGCTGCCACCCGCAATGAAGCCCGCGTTGTCCACGGTGCCCCCACCGGAGACGAGGATGCCGGTCCCGCCGCCGCCGGCCTCAGAAAAGGCCCCGCTGCCAGTACCGCCTGTGATCGAGCCGGAATTTTCCACAGTGCCCCCACCGGAGACGAGGATGCCGGTCCCGCCGCCGCCGGCGTAAATATCGGCCCCGCCGCCAGTACCGCCTGTGATCGAGCCGGGATTTTCCACAGTGCCCCCACCGGAGACGAGGATGCCGGTCCCGCCACCGCCGGCGTAAATACTGGCCCCGCCGCCAGTACCGCCTGTGATCGAGCCGGAATTTTCCACAGTGCCTCCACCGGAGACGAGGATGCCGGTCCCGCCGCCGCCGGCGTCAATATTGGCCCCGCCGCCAGTACCGCCGGTGATCGAGCCGGAGTTTTCAACGCTACCATTGGCGGACACAATGATGCCGGTCCCGCCGCCGGCGGCGTCAGTAATGACCCAGAAGCCAGTACCGCCGGTGATGGAAGCGTCGGATTGAACCTGCAAACTGGAGGTGGATTGGACCGTGACACTCGTTCCCCCAGGGAAGCCTCCCGCTGCGGTCAGGCTGCCGCCGGTGCCGAGGATCAGGGTGCCGCCGGTGACGAAGGCCCCGCCAGTGAAGGTATTTGTGCGGGTAAGGATGGTCGTCCCGGCACCGCCGAAGTTGACGCCCTGCGTCCCGCTGATGACCTCGTTCAGGGTCAGGGTGATGCCACCGTTGTCGATCACACCCGTCGCGCCCGACACGGCGATGCCAACGTCGATGGACTGGGCACCTGTGCCAGTCAGCGCCGGGAAGGCATCGGGAGTGCCGCCGCCCGCACGGAGCGTGCCGCCGTTGGTGATGTTGATGCTCCCTGTGCCGGTCGGGTTGGTGACGTTGCCGACCAGCGTCGCCACCGTTCCCGCCCCGCCGTTCAGGTTGATCGACCGGCCTGCCGCCAAAAAGATCGTCGGGGCCACCAGGGTCCCGTTGCCGGCCAGATTGATCACGCCGTTCGGACCCTGCACGTTGATCGCCGTCGCGTCGATCAGCGATCCGCCATCCGCCACATTGGTCGGGCCACTCAGATTCATCGTGCTGCCCGACCCGCGCAGCGAGGCACCCGCGCCCAGGGTGATCCCGCCACTTGACGTGATCGTCGGCGCGGTCACCACCACGCCATCGGCCAGCGAGAAAGTCCCATTGGTGTTCACCTGGATCGATGAATTGCCCGACAGGCTGCCGCCAGTGCCGATCAGGAGGATACCACCGTTAATCGTCGTCAAGCCTGTGTAGCTGTGTGTGCCGGTCAAGGTCAGAGCGCCGGTGCCGGTCTTTTGCAGGCCCGCTGATCCTTGCAGCACCGTGGAGACGTTGGCGGTGGCCGTGCCGGCGACATCAAAGGTC
>SKLO01000133.1 GCA_007123195.1 Verrucomicrobiales bacterium
CACGCCTGGTTCCGCAACCAGTCCGGCTGGAAGCGCCAGACCTATCGCAACGACGAACTGCTGGCGCGGTCGACTGACAACAACACAAGGGTCGAGATTGCGCTGGGGGAACAGCGTGGATTGCTGGTGGTGGACGACTTGATCGCGATGGATTTCCCGATCGCGTCGGGCAAGCGCTCGCACCCGACCCCGGTCGGCGACTACACGGTCATCAGCAAGAAGCGTCATCACGCGTCGAACCTGTATGGACGTTACGTCGACCGCGACAGCGGCGAGACGCTGCGGCGGGACGTGGATGCGCGGAGCGACCCGCTGCCGGACGGCGCACGCTTTGTCGGTGCGCCAATGCCCTATTGGATCCGGCTGACCAACACCGGGATCGGCCTGCATGTCGGCGACCTGCCTGGCTATCCGGCGTCACACGGATGCGTGCGCCTGCCGCGCACGGCGGCACCCGACATCTTCAACCGGGTGTCGATCGGCACGCCGGTGGTGGTGGCCCAGCAGGCACCGTTGCTGGAGAAGTATGCGGCGATGGCCGAGCTTGAACCCGTCCCCGACGGGGAAGAGGCGTAAGCAAGTCGTCATGCCGGCCGGCGGATCAATGCGGCCCGATCAGGCCGGACGGGCGCACCGGCAAGCCCGGTTCGGTTTGCATCGGCGGCGGGAGCAGGGCATGCTGGGGCATGATTCCGGTGAATTCAAAATGGCTGCGGGCCGTGCTGGGGATGCTCGCGTTGTGGATGGGAGCCGCCGGCGCGGCGTCGGCGATGGGCAACGCCCGGCCGGTGCAACCGTCGCCGGGAGCCGCGGCTCAGGCGGGCGGCTTCCGGCTGCAACCGGCGACCACGCAGTTGATCGTCGGCATTGCTCCCCACTGGGACAGCAGCCAGGTGACCCTGCAACGCTACGAGCGGCAACGCGGCGGTCCATGGCGACCGGTGGGCGAGGCCGTGCCGGGGCGGCTGGGCCGCAGCGGCCTTGTGTGGGGGCTGGGATTGCATCCGGTGCCGCCGGGGGCGACGCTGAAACAGGAGGGTGACGGCCGGGCTCCGGCGGGGGCGTTTGCGCTGGGCGGCGCTTATGGATACGAACGCGACGTGCGGCGACAAACCGGCCTGGCGTATCATCAGGTGACGGAAGCGGACATGTGGGTCGAGGATCCGCAGTCGCCGCACTACAACCGCCACCTGCGAATGCAGCATGGGTCGCCGCAAACGCAGTGGGAGCACGACCAGCAAATGCGACAGAACGATCCGGCCCATGCGTTGAAGCTGTTCATCGCGCACAACTCCGGGCAACGCGTGGTGCCGAACGCCGGCAGCGCGATCTTTTTCCATATTTGGCGCGACAACGGCGGCCGCCCGAGCGCCGGCTGCACGGTGATGCCGGAGCCGGCGGTGCGGGAACTGGTGGCGTGGGTCGATCCACGCCGGTTCCCGGTGTATGTGCTGCTGCCGCAGGCGGAGTATCAGGCGTTGCGCGGTCCGTGGGGATTGCCGTGAAGCGCGCAGGCTCAATGCGGCGCACGTTCCCTGCGCCGCCTTCCTTCACGACCCCTTTCGCCCCCAGCGAATGAACCCGCCGCGTTGATCCCGGCCCCTGCGCGTGCGCACCACGCACAAGAGGTGGAATTGTGTCCATTCAACCTACGTGGCTGCCGTCGTGCGCTCCGCCAGCGAATGGCGCCGCTATCCCCGGCGCATCGCCTCACCCCGGCCTCGCGAGCGCAGCGCCCGTAGGTTGAATTGTCTTCAATTCGACCGGGGTGCGGGTCGCTCGTTCCCTGCGCCCACTTCCTTCACGGATGCGTTCGCACCATGCGAATGTGCCCCCACCACTGGGTATCAATGTCACGGCCGGACACGCGGGCGTTGCGGACGGCTGTGGCGGATGAACAAGCCGAGCGCCGTCCAAATGATCACAAACGAGATCGTGCGGGCGAGGCCGAGCGGTTCGCCGTAGAGCAGCCAGCCGCAGAGAAATTGCAGGGTCGGTGCAATGAACTGCAGCAAGCCGAGGGTCGCCAGCGGCAGGCGGCGCGCGCCGATGCCGAACAGCAACAGCGGAGCTGCGGTGACGGCGCCCAGCGCCAGCACCAGGCCGGTGGTGGCCCCGTCCATGCCTTCGAACCAGCGCCAACCGCTGTGCCACCACAGCCATCCGAGGGCGACCGGGAAGGCGATGGCGGTTTCAAGCGTCAGTCCGCGGACCGAGTCCAGAGGCGACAGCTTGCCGACCAGCCCGTAGCAGGCAAAGGTGACGGCCAGCGCCAGTGCCACCCACGGCAACTGTCCCAGCGCCACCACCTGGACCGCCACGCCGACGGCAGCCAGCATCACGGCCAAGGTCTGCGGGCGGCTCAGGCGTTCGCCCAATACCAAGGCCCCGAGCAGCACGTTGGCCAGCGGGTTGAGGAAATAACCCAGCGAGGCCTCGATGATGCGCTCGTTGAGGGTGGCCCAGACATACAGCAGCCAGTTGCAACTGAGCAGCAGCGCGGCAACGGCGTGCGCACGCACGGCGGCGGCCGTGGGCCACAGCGGCGCCGATCCCCGCGCCAGCCACCAGGCCAGCGGCAGCAGGACCAACAACGACCACACCGCGCGATGGGCAATGAGATCGGGCGGACTCACCTGCCCGAGCGTTTTCCAATAAATCGGCAGCAGTCCCCACAACACGAACGCGCCACAGGCCGCCGCCGCGCCGCGGGCGTCGATCGCCGGCTTGGCGGGCATCATGGGGCGATCGAACGGGTGAGCATGGCGAAACAACGTGGCGACGTCCGTCGATGACCGCCGCTGCCGACCCTATCACGTCGGGCGCGGTCCGCCAGCGCAAGGATGTCCCGGGGACATGGCCGGGGATGGCGGTGGCCAACCCTGCAGGGAAGGCTTGAAACGCGGGATTCGCCGACGCTGAGGCGACCGGCGGGGCCACGCCGACCGCCTGCGCCAAGGCATCGGCCCGGCAGCAACCGCGGCTCCTTGGACCCCACGCGCCACGCACCATCCCACGCGCAGCCGGCAGTGCGCAAGGAGCAACGGCATCCCTGGCGTTTGGCGCGTCACCACGGCCGCCGCGGTCCATTCCCGCCGCGACCCATCGCGGCAGGGATGCCGCGGCTCCTTGCATTCCCATGCGCCACGCGCGGCGGCTCAACGCCGTTCAAACCGACGCCGCATCTGGGAGCGGTCGATTTCCGCCAGATAGTCGCTGCGCTCGACCCCGTAGGAGGCGTAGGACCCTTGGTGGTGCGAGGCGACGGCGCGTCGGCCGTGGCGCACCTCGACATTGAGCGCGGCCAGATTCTCGCTCCAGCGGCGGCCCAGCGAGCGACGGCCGGCCGGCTGGTTCTCGGCCTCGACGGCGATCGGCTCCGTCTCCACCGTGTGGGAAGCCAACGGCTCGATCTCCGGCAGGTCGATGGTGCCAATGCTGTAGCGTGACAGCTCGGTACGGTCCCGGGCCGA
>SKLO01000312.1 GCA_007123195.1 Verrucomicrobiales bacterium
CGGCTGAAGGCGTGGAAACGGCACAAGGGGGATTCTTTCTCAGTCGTCGTGAAGCGCATGGTCCCGGAGGCGGGGACCCTGGGAGCGATGGAACAATTTGCAGCGCAGCGCATCCCTTCCGAGGAAAAAGACCAACTGATGGAGGCCGCCATTGGGCAACGTGCCCCGGCCCGGCATGACCCATGGACGTGATCGCCGACACCACCTTCCTCGTCGGCCTGTGGCGGCGGCAATCATGGGCTGTGGACTTCGCGGCCTCTCATCGATCCCACGTCCTTGGCATTCCCTGGGTGGCACTCGGTGAATTTTGGCACGGCGCCGTGCGTGCGGGACATCCGGAGGAAACCGTGGACCGCTTTCTCAGCCTCGGAATCCCATTGCTTGACCCGGCACCCGTGCTCCGGATTTACGCCCGGACCTGCGCCGGCCTGCAGCAGGAGGAACCGGCCATCTATCGCAGCATTGGACAAAACGATCTCTGGATCGCAGCGACGGCGCTGCAGGCGAAGCTCCCGTTGCTGAGCCGCAACCTCAGGCATTTCGACAAGATCGCGGGCTTGGAGGTGATCGTACCAGCTGGAGGCTGACAGCACACCGGGTGCCTCGGGCGGCCGGCCATGGCCATTCCGGGTCCGTATCCGCCGTGATGGGTTCCACTCTTCCACCCTCTTCCACCGCCCCGCCCCGCGCCGAACCCGCACACCCCGCCAATCCCATTGCCTAACGCCCCCGCCAGCTCCATTCTTGTTCCATGAACAGCCGTTCCACCCCTGACCCCCGGCCCTCCACCTGGAGCGCCCGTCGGCCCGCCCCATCCATGCTCGCGCGAGCCCTCACCATCACACTCGCCTGCGCCACCATGCTCGCCGGCCCGCACGCGGCCTCCGCCCAACAGGATGAGCCCGCGCTCCGGGTCCACATCCGCGCCAGCGAAAAATCCCACGGCCCGGCCGACAATCGTCTGCACGACTACCCGCGCTTCCTGGCCGACTGGACCGGGCTGCTCACCGGGCGCGGCATGGAGGTCACCGGCGGGCTGGAGTTCCCCTCAGCCGAACAGTTGGAACAAACCGACGTCCTGATCGTGTATGCCGCCTCCGGGGGCAATCTCGACCCCGACCACCGCGCCGCCCTGGCGGCGTTCCAACAGCGCGGCGGCGGCCTGATCATGCTCCACGACGCCGTGGTCAGCGACGACCCCGAATGGCTGCTCGACACCATCGGCGGCGCCTGGGAACACGGCATGGCCAGATGGCACGAGGGCGAGGTCGACATCTACTTCACCCCCGAGGCCACCGACCACCCGGTCACCCGCGACGCCTCGAACTTCTCTTGGGACGACGAGATCTACACCCACCTGCATCTCCATCCAGACGCCCACATCCTCGCGGTCTCGTTCCACGATGTGTTCACCATCGCCCCGCAAATGTGGACCTTCGAGCGCGACGACGCCCGCACTTTCGTCTCGCTCGCCGGCCACCGCTACGACGTGTTCGAGACCGATCATTTCCGCGCCCTGCTGCTGCGTTCCATCGCCTGGACCGCCGGCCTTGACGAGGTCGACCAATTCTGCACCGAGGACGAGCTGGCCGCCCTGCCTTACCCCCCGGGCGGACCGTTGCATCCCTCGGTCGCCGCCGACCAGGTCCGCTGGCCGGACGAGTTCGAGGGCGCCGTCATCGCCGCCGAACCCCTGATTGCCAAGGCCATCGCGCTCGATTGGGACACCAAGGGACAACTCTGGGTCGCCGAAACCCCCGAATACCCGCACGGCCGCACCGAGCCCGACACCCGCACCATGGTCGATCTCTCGCTGCTGCCGCCCGACCAACGGCACAACGTCGAGGTCGAGCCCGAACCCCGCCGCGGCCGCGACCGCATCAGCCTGTTGCGCGACACCACCGGCGACGGTGTGCTCGACGAAAAACACGTGTTTGCCGACGACCTCGAACTCATCACCGGCTTCGTGTTCCATCGCGACGGCGTCATTGTATCCCAGGCGCCGGACATCCTGTTCCTGCGCGACACCACCGGCGATGGCGTGGCCGACACCCGTGAAACCCTCTACACCGGCCTTGGAACCTTCGACTCCCACGCCGTCATCAACAACCTGCGCTGGGGCCTCGACGGCTGGGTCTACGCCTCGCACGGCTACAGCGGAGGTCGCGTCAGCTCCGGCGTCGACGGCCGTGAACTCGGCCAGTTCGGCAGCGGCGTCGTGCGCTTCCGCCCCGACGGCAGCGCCTTTGAGCAATACACCTCCGAGGGCGGCAACAAGTGGGGCCTCGGCTTCAATCGCGAGGGCGAATTGTTCTTCACCCATCCCACCAGCGGCAATCCCATCCTGCACTCGGTGCTGCCGGAACGCATCCTCGCCCGCGGCGCCATGCCCGGCACCGCCGGCTTCAACGTCGTCAACCGCTACCGCGAATCCCGCACCCTGATCGAATACGACCGCCAACCCTACGTCCAGATCGATGTGGTCGGTGGATTCACCTCCGCCGCCGGCGGCGCCATCCAGGACTCCGGCCTCTGGCCCGAGGCGTGGGAGGACACCTGGTATTTCGGTGAACCCACCATCAACATCGTCCACCAGAGCAAGATCACCCGTGCCGAGGACAGCCCCAGCTTCGACGGCCACCGCCTGCCCGGCTTCGAGGACAAGGAATTCATGATGGGTGAGGACATGTGGTTCCGGCCGGTCGACAACCGCATCGGCCCCGACGGCGCCCTGTATGTGGTCGACTTCTACAACCAGGCGGTGGCCCACAACGACACCCGCCGCCCGCCCCACGGTCCGCGCAACGCCGCCCTGCGGCCCGACCGCGACCAACACTTCGGCCGCATCTACCGTCTGCAACACCGCGAAGCCGAAGCCGTCGACACCATCGCCGCCGGCGACCGGCCAGCCGACTGGATCGGTGCCCTGCACCACCCCACCCGCATCGTCCGCATGCACGGCCATCGCCTGCTGCTCGAGCACGCCGGTGAACTCGATGCCGACACCCTTGACGCCTTGAAACAACTCGCCACCGACGGCGAAGCCGACGCCGTCGCCCGCATGCACGCGCTCTGGGTGTTGTGTCAGGTCGATGCGGCCAACGACGCCCTGCTCGCCGGGTGGCTGGTTGCCGAGCCCTCCTTGCTGCCGGTCAATGCCGCCCGCGCCCTGGTGGAAACCGCCGCCGCCCCGCTGGCGGCCGGACCGCAGGTGCGCCGCGCACTGGTGACCAACCTCGGCCACGCCGACCCGCTGGTGCGGCTTTGGACCGCCGTGGCGCTCGACCCCAACCTAACCTCCCCAGCCAACGGCGATGACCGGGGCGGCGCCACCCGGACCGAACCATCCGACCAAGCCGGCCCCGGCCCCGGCGCCGACGACACCGCCGCCGCCATGGTCGGGGCGTTCGTGCAAAGCCCCGACCGCTGGACCCGCTCGGCCCTGCTCGGCACCGCGTTGGCCATGCCCGCGC
>SKLO01000089.1 GCA_007123195.1 Verrucomicrobiales bacterium
ACCTGCACCGTGCCGCCGTGCTTCTGCAGCAGCTCGATCCGCTCGGGACGGCTGCAGCGGCTCTTCATCGCGAACGGCACCCCCGCCCCGCCCATGGTGGCGCCGGCCCCGCCGGCGCTGAACCCGCTGCCAAAGCTGGAACCGAAGTCAATGGTGTCGGTCTCCGGGGCGAAGTCGACCGACGAGATCGACACCTGCGACGGGCCGGCGGCGTTGATGATCTGGGTGGTCGGGGCCGACGGAGCGGCCGGCGTCTTCTGCACCACCGGGGCCACCTGGCGGTTTTGCAACTCGGTCTGCGAGGTCACCGGCGCGGTCACCGCCACAATCTCCGGCGCCGGCAACAGAGCCGGGGCGAGAATGATCAGGGTCAGCAAGGCGAGGATGGCGATGTGAATCACCAGCGCCACCGTGAAGGCGGTGGCTTTTTCAGTGGTGTCCTTGTTTCTGGCCGCGTGGGCAATCACCTCCGCCAGATGGGCGTCTTCCTCGGCCGCCGCCAGCGCCGCCTTTTCCTCCTCGGTCAACTCGGGTTGCGGAGCTGCCACCGCCGCCAGCGGCAACGCCACGGCCCGCCCGGCCGAGGGCGCGGGCACCCCGGCCAGGGGCGCGCGGGCGGCGGTCGGGCTGGGCACCGCCACACTGGGAGCGGGAATGCTCGGAGGCGGCACCATGGCCGCGCTCGGCACCGGGATCGACGGCGCCGGCACCACGGCGGCAGCGGGCGGCCCCTGCATCGGCGCCACCACCACCGGGGCTTCGTCGTCCTGGACCGCAGCCCCGCCCACCGCGGCCAAGTCGTCACGCATGGTCTCGAAGGCCTCGCTTCGATAGCCCGATTGCAGACCCTGCGCCTGTTGATACCAGGCTTCCGCGGTGTCGGCATCACCAGCCAGCAGGCAGGCGAACGCCTTGCCAACGTGGGCGGCCGGGTTGTCACCGTCCACCTCGAGCACCTGATCGGCAAAGCCGGCCGCATGGGCGGGATCGATGGCCGCGAGCAACTCGACTGCAAACTGCATGTCGGCCTCGGTCGGCGGCACCACCGGTGTGTCGGCGATCTGGGCCGCCGCCTCCTCCCCCTGGCCGGCGCCATAGAGTTGTTCGGCAAGTTGCCTGCGAAGGCTCCAGTTTTCGGGGTCAGTCGCGAGCGACTGGCGCAGTTGGTCGATGGAATCGCTCATGATGATGGGCTTCGGAGACGGAAATGGTGGATCTGAAGGATGGCGGCCCCTGGGGAATTTCTCAGCTGCCGACCTGATGAAATCGGAGCAGCCATCCGCGGAGCTGGGGTCTGTGGCGGCCGACGGCGACGGCCACACCGGGCGCGGCCCGGCCTGAGGTTCACAGTCAGAACGGCACACAGTAAAACAAATTGGAACAATCTTGGCAACGCCGAATTTTTGTGTCTGCCCCGGCCCGCTGGCGCTGCTCACGGGCCGCAGCCCGTGGGACAGGTTCCCCAACCTGCCCGCCCAGCCCGGGCTGCGCCCGCAACGCGGTCGAAGCCCCCGGACACAAGCCATTCGCAGGGGGCGAACGCGGCCGTGAAGGAAGAGGGCGTGGGGAACGATCGACCCGCACCCCAGGCGGGTCTGAGGCCCGCCCTACGGGGGGGGTGGCGCTCGCGAGGCCTCGGCGTGGCGTGGCGTGAGGGGCCGGCGGCACCGTCAGGTCTCTGTCAACTGGCGGCAGCCCCGTAGGTTGAATTGGCGCAATTCGACCTCCTGTGGGTGGCGCGCAGAGGATGGTGCCAAGACCACATGGCGATTCCATTCGCCGGGGGCGAAAGGAGCCGTGAAGGAAGAGGGTGTGGGGAACGATCGACCCGCACCCCGGTCGAATTGAGGACAATTCAACCTACGGGCGTTGCGCTCGCGAGGCCTGGGTAAGGCGAGGTGTCATGGGGCGGCGGTGCCCGACCCGCGATGGCGGGTGGTTCGCACATGGGGCGTGGAGCTTTCCATCAGCGGTTCATTCGCAGGCAGCGAAAGCATCCGTGAATGCAGTGGCGGCAGCCCCCGGTCCCAACCCGATCCCGCCCCGCCTTCGGAAGCGTCCGCCGTCGGTGGTCTCCGCGTATTCCTCGGAACCCTTGTGCTTCCGTTATGAGACAATCCCCCGCCCCCACCCCCGGCCGGTCCGCACCGCGAGCCCCGCGGTTCCACCTCGCCGTCCTTTTGGCCGCAGCCCTCGCCTGCGTCCACACCGCCGACGCCCGCCTCGGCGAAACCATCAAGGAATGCGTCGAGCGCTACGGCGAACCGGTCGCCGATCCCGCCGCCCTGCAACCCGCCACCCCCCAGTTGGCGGGACCAACCCCCGATGCCGTGTTCATCGTCGGCGATTACCGGGTCCACTGCTGGTTCAATTCGGTCGGTGTCTGCGACCGCATTTCCTACTGGCACGTCGCCCGCGCCGGCGACAGCACCCCTGCCGTCAGCAGCCTGCAGCGGCGGGAACTGGTGCACATCCTCGAACTCAACCTGGCGCCCGACCAGAGCTGGACCCCGATTGCCGGGTTCGGCCTCGACGAGCGGGACCGGACCCCGGATTTTCAGGAGGAGGACTATTCGTGGTGGCGCCGCACCTTTGCACCGGAAACCATCCCCGAAAATCCGCGCGCCGAGGAATACAGCTGGTGGCGTCGGACCTTCGCCCCGCAAACCCTGCCGGGTTACGTGCCGCCGCCCGAAAGCGGCATCCGGCTGCCGGACCCACCGGCCGAGCCGCCGTTGGTCGATCCCGGCCCGAGACGGCTGGCGCCCGAGCACGACCTCGCCTGGATCACCCCCGAGGGCAGTCGCTTCGCGCTCTACCGGTCCGGGGATGGGGTGCTCGAAATCCTCACCCGCGACGCCGCCCGCCGCCAGCAACTGCGGGAGGAACAGGACGACAGCCTGCGCGGATTGTAGGCTGGCGGCTGGACATGCTGCCAACTAGACCCATCTTTGCCAGGCGGTGAAAGCAATGGGCGACCCGTCCCGGGTGGCAGCTGCCGCCCCTGCCCTGCCCCGCTGTCATGTCCGAGCCATCCACCAACCTCCGCACGGACCCGATCCCGGCCCGGCACCAGCACGACGTCGAGCTGGCGATCGAAGGCATGAGCTGCGGCTCCTGCTCCGCCCGGGTCGGGCGCGCGCTGGAATCAGTCGCCGGCGTGCAATCCGCGTCCGTCAATCTGGCCACCCATCGCGCCACCGTCACCCTGACCACCGGCAGCGACCCGCCATCAGCGGTCGCCACGCTGCTGGCGGCGGTCGAGGCAGCCGGATACCAGGCGCAGCCGGTGACCGATCAGGGCCAGGATGGTGCCCGCGCGGCGGACGAACAACGCCAGGCCGATGAGCTGGCCGGCCTGCGGCGCTCGCTGGCGATCGCGGCCGCCCTGACGCTGCCGATTTTCGTGCTCGACATGGGCGCGCATTTCATCCCGCCGCTGCATCACTGGCTGATGGAGCACGTCGGCCA
>SKLO01000351.1 GCA_007123195.1 Verrucomicrobiales bacterium
ATTCCGGTCAGGGCATTGTAAAAACGAGGGCTCAGAGAGCTGGACGCCACCACCATGCCGTCGGCGAACGCCGCCGCCGTCCAATCGAGCCAGCCTGTGAGCATGGAGCCATTCTGGCAGGTCGGCTGCGGACTGGCGACACGAAAGTAGAAGCGGCGTCCCGCCGCTTGTCTCAAATCCCGCCGTTTGGCTTGCGGGACATCGAAGGGCGGACGGTGGCACCACACCATCAAGCGGCGGGACGCCGCTTCTTCTTACCGGGGCGGGTCAGCAGATGCTCAGCGCCTTGTCGACGATCTGGCTGGGGTAGGGCAGCTGCTTCTTTTCCACCGGCGGGCTGTAGATGGCGGGGGCGTCGATGGAGCTGAGGCGGAGCACCGGGGCGTCGAGGTCGTCGAAGGCTTCGTGCTGGATCAGGTAGGCAATCTGGGCGCCGATGCCGCAGAAGGGCTTGTTTTCCTCGACCACGATGGCGCGGCCGGTCTTGCGCACGGACTCGAGGATGGTGTCCTGGTCGAGCGGGCGGATGGAGCGCAGGTCGACCACCTCGGCTTCGATGTCGTGTTCGTCGGCGAGGATGGCGGCGGCCTCGAGGCAGGTCAGCACGGCGCGGCCGTGGGCGACGAGGGTGATGTCATCGCCCTGACGTTTGACGTCGGCGACGCCGAGCGGGACGATCAGCTCGCCGCCCTCGATCTCGTCGTTGTCGGGCACCTCGCCGGTCTGGCCGTAGAGCACGGTGCTCTCCATGACGTAGACGGGGTCGTTGTCGCGGATGGCGCTTTTCATGAGCCCCTTGGCGTCGTAGGGGGTGGCCGGGCAGACGACCTTGAGGCCGGGCATGTTGGCGAAGATGTTTTCCGGGGTGTGGGAGTGGGTGGCGCCGACGTTGGTGCCGCCGTTGGCCGGGCCGCGCACGACGATAGGGCAGTGGATCAGGCCGCCGGACATGTAGCGCACGCTGGAGGCGTTGTTCATCAGCTGGTCCATGGCCACGTAGCAGAACGACCAGAACATGAGTTCCATCACCGGGCGCAGGCCGAGCATGGAGGCGCCGATGCCCATGCCGAGGAACCCGGCCTCGGAGATCGGGGCGTCGATGACGCGCTTGTCGCCATACTTTTTCCACAGGCCCTCGGTGACCTTGTAGGCGCCGTTGTATTGGGCCACTTCCTCGCCGATGAGGAACACGTTCTCGTCGCGTTCGATCTCTTCGGCGAGGGCTTCGCGGATGGCTTCGCGGTAGGTGATGGTGCGCATGTCAGGTGGAATGGCGGGCGGAACGGAAAGGCGGAATGCGGACGCGGGCGGGCAAGGCAAGCGCGGCAACGGGCCGGCGGTGCGGGCCGGGCGGGTCAGTCATTGAAGAAGTGGCGGCCGGTGCGGCCGGCCTCGGTGCCCTTGTCGACCTCGTAGTAGACGTCGTCGGTGATTTCGGACACGTCGGGCAGCGGGCTGTTGTCGGCGTAGCGGGCCGAGGCGTCGGCCTCGTCCTTGGCGGCGCGGTTGATTTCCTTGGCGTCGTCGGCCTCGAACACGCCTTCGTCGATCAGGATGTTCTCCCACACCTTGATCGGGTCGTGCTCGTTCTGGTATTTTTCGATTTCCTCCTTGGAGCGGTATTTCTTGGCGTTGGCGTCGGCAACCGAGTGGCCGTAGTAGCGGTAGGTGGCGATCTCAAGGATGGACGGCAGGTGGTCGTCGTGGGCGCGGTCGAGGTGGGGCTTCAGTTTGGCGCGGATTTCGTAGACGCTCTCGCCGTTGAACAGGTCCCAGTTCATGCCGTAGCCCTCGGCGCGTTCGGCGAGGCAGGAGGGGTAGGCGGAGGAGCGGGCCTGGGAGGTGCCCATGGAATACATGTTGTTCTCGATGATGTAGATCACCGGCAGGTTCCACAGGGCGGCGAGGTTGAGCGACTCGTGGTAGGCGCCCTGGTTGACGGCGCCGTCGCCCAGGTAGCACAGGCAGGCGCCCTTGAGGCCCTTGTATTTGAGGGCGAACGCCAGGCCGGCGCCGAGCGGGGTCTGGCCGCCGACGATGCCGTGGCCGCCCCAGTAGTTCTTGTCCGGGGCGAAGAAGTGCATCGAGCCGCCCTTGCCCTTGGAGCAACCGGTGCGCTTGCCGAACAGTTCGGCCATGCATTCCTCCATGCTCATGCCGACGGCGAGGGCGTGGCCGTGGTCGCGGTAGGCGGTGATGATGTGGTCGTTGTCGCCGCACAGCGAGATGGTGCCGACGGCGACCGCCTCCTGGCCGATGTAGAGGTGCAGGAAACCGCCCATTTTCTCCTGCTGGTAATGCTTGAGGGCGGTCTGTTCGAAGTGGCGGATGCGCACCATGGCGCGGTAGAATCCGATTTTGGTGTCGGTGTCCAGATCGCGGTTGACCGGGTCGTCGGCGAACTCGGCGGATCCGGTGGATGACTTGGCGGTAGCGGTGGCCATGGCTGATGCGGTGCGATGTCGTTGCGGCGCGGTGGCGACAGGCGCGGGTTGGCCGCCGCGGTTGGGCGGCGGGCAGGTCGGACGGATGTGCGGGACTGTGGTTACGAGCGGCGGCCGGCGGCAGGGCGCCATGCCGGCCGGCAACCTATAACGCGGATGAGCCGCGGGGCAACCGCGCATGCGAACGGAGGAGGCGGTGGTGGGCGGAGGAGGCGGAGGGGACAGGTCGCGGCCATGCCGGGTCGGCCTCAGGAATTCCGGGTCACCTGTTGCCGGGGGCATGGGGGCTGGATGAACCGCTTGGCAGACCTCGGGCACCTGGGAGGCCGTCAACCCACAGAAAGGGAAATGGGTCGGGTAAACCTAAGCGCGGAGATGAAGCCACGAATGGCAAACCAGAAACCGGGAATCGCCCTCCGCCGTGCCAACCGAAGGCGCCAATCGTGAACGAGTTATGGCCGATTTTGACGGGCGTCGATGCCGGAGGCATCACAGGTGGTAGGCGGCGGTTGAGCGCAGCGACACCAGCGGTTTTCCCCGGCCCCCGATCATTGCACGCCGGCAGGGGTGCCGGCGTCGAGGTGGCGTTTGGAGTCGGCGGTTGTTGTTGTCGGGCACGCGCAAACGCTGGTGGAGCGCGCCGATGGCATCCCTTCAGGATGCATTCTGTTGGGGGGAGGTCACCGGTGGTGTCGCCCGCGGGGCGGGCTCAACCACCGGCTACCGTCTTGGATCCCTCCGGGATCGGCTCCGCGCAGTCCGAATGCACTCCCTTCGCGGGTAAGGCGACGGGTGACGGGTGACGGGTGACGGGTGACCGGTCACCGCCCCGCCGATTATCTGTGCATCCTGAAGGGATGCCATCGAGCGGGCCGGTGAGTCAGTGGGTCGTGAGCCTCATTTGGCGGCGGCGGGCGCGGGTGGCAGGCCGAGGCGGAGGGCGGGCGGTGCGGCCCAGGCGGGGTCGGTTTGGGCTTCGAGCCAGTCGAACCAGGTGTCGGGGGTGTCGAACGGGGTGTCGGGCAG
>SKLO01000149.1 GCA_007123195.1 Verrucomicrobiales bacterium
AGATTCCTGTCCCCCCAGCCAATGAATGGCTCTTGCGAGAGTCATTGGCATGGCGCAACAGCTCCCCGGCAATGACCGGTGCATGATCTTCACATTGCCCTGCGGGCAGGATGCCAACGCTCCCCTGGGTGCCCGCTGCGCCGGGCACCTCATCACGCGCGAAGCGCGCAAGGAGGAACGGCATCCCTGCCGTTCGGCCTCGCATGCCACAGACACCGCGGTCCTCTCCCGCCGCGATCCTTCGCGGCAAGGACGCCCACGCCCCCCCTTTTTGGGGGCTGCGCACGGCTCCGGCCTGGTGTCAGGCCGCCTGTGGCGCTGCGTGGCCGCCACTGACCCGGGGACGGGGCCGCATGCCCGGACTCGTACACGACAGTCCCGGCAGCGGCGGAGATTGAACTCTGCTGCTGCCGGGACCAGAACCGGTGGCACCGGCTTGAGGGTGCTTCGGGATGGGGTTTTTGTTGGGCCGCGCGCTGCGGCAGTCACCCGCCTCCGCCAGCCCGCGCCCGGCGCGGGGCCGGACGCGGGTCAAGCGGAGACGTGGGCAACCCTTGCGGGCTGCGGCCGGTAAGGAACGATCCCGTGAGGACCGTGGCCAATCAGGCGCGCTTTTTCTTGGCCGCGCGCTTCTTCTTGGTAGCCACCTTCTTCACCGCGGTCTTCTTCTTCGCGGCGCGCTTCTTCTTCACGGCGCCCGTCTTCTTGGCCGCGCGCTTTTTCTTGGTGGTCGCGGCCTTCTTGGCGGCGCGCTTCTTCTTGGTCGCGGTCTTTTTCTTCGCGGCGCGCTTCTTCTTCGCCGCGGTCTTCTTGGCCGCGCGCTTTTTCTTGGTCGCAGTCTTCTTGGCGGCGCGCTTCTTCTTCACGGCGGTCTTCTTCTTGACCGCGCGCTTCTTTTTCGTGGCCACCTTCTTCACGGCCGCCTTCTTGGCGACGCGCTTCTTTTTGGCAACCCGTTTCTTGGTCGCTGCCTTGCGGCTGGTTTTCTTTTTCGGCATGGGTGTCTCCTCTTCTTGTTCAGCAAGCGCGGCCTGGGCGGCCGCAAGCTTGGCGATTGGAATTCGGAACGGGCTGCAACTGACGTAGTCGAGCCCGAGCCGGTGGCAGAACTTCACGCTGGCGGGGTCACCACCGTGTTCTCCACAAATTCCAAGCTTGATGCCCGGCCGGGTGAGGCGTCCCCGCTCCACCGCGATCTCCATCAAGCGTCCCACGCCGGTCTGGTCCAGACTGGCAAACGGGTTGTTCGGCACAATTTCCTCCTCCTGGTAGGTCGTGAGGAATCCGGCGGAATCATCACGGCTCATGCCAAGGGCGGTCTGTGTCAGGTCGTTGGTGCCGAAGCTGAAGAACTCAGCGTCGGCGGCAATCTCGTCGGCCGTCAGGGCCGCGCGCGGAATCTCCACCATGGTGCCGACCATGTAGTCGAGCCGGCGGACCTTGTGCTTGGCCTTGACCTCGGCCGCCACACGGTGAATGACCTCGATCTGCAGCTGCAGCTCCCTGGCGAAGCCAACCAGCGGCACCATGATCTCAGGACGCACCATGATGCCCTCCTTGCGGACCGTCACCGCGGCCTCGAGGATGGCGCGCGCCTGCATCTCGGTGATCTCCGGATAGACGATGCCAAGGCGGCAGCCGCGGTGGCCGAGCATCGGGTTGAACTCGTGCAACTCGTCGACCCGGCGCTTGATCTCCGCCACCGGCACCCCGAGTTTTTGCGCGAGTTCCTTCTGCTGCTCGTCGGTGTGCGGCAGGAACTCATGCAACGGCGGATCCAGCAGGCGAATGGTCGCCGGCAGGCCATCGAGTTCCCGGAAGATGCCGGCGAAGTCATCCCGCTGGTAAGGCAGAAGCTTGTCCAGCGCCTTGCGACGGGCCTCCTCGGTCTCGGCCAGGATCATCTCGCGCATGGCGTCGACCCGGTCGCCCTCGAAGAACATGTGCTCGGTGCGGCACAGGCCGATGCCCTCGGCGCCGAAGCCGACGGCGTTGCGCACTTGCTCCGGAGAGTCGGAGTTGGTGCGAACCGCGAGGCGGCGGCGGCGGTCCGCCCAGCGCATCAGTTCGGCGAACTTGCGGTAGGTCTCCGACTCACCGGCATCGAGGCTGCCTTCCACCAGCACCTGGATCACTTCGGAAGGAGCGGTCGCGACCTCGCCGGCGTAGACAACGCCGGCAGTGCCGTCGATCGACATGTATTCGCCTTCCTTGACCGTGATGCCGCCGGCCTTGACGGTCTTGGCCTTGTAATCGATCACCACGTCGCTCGCTCCGCAGACGCAGATCTTGCCCATCTGGCGGGCGACCAGCGCCGCGTGCGAACTGACGCCGCCCCGCGAGGTCAGGATGCCCTCGGCCGCGATCATGCCGCGCAGGTCCTCGGGCGAGGTCTCGACCCTCACCAGCAACACCTTCTCGTTGCGCTTGTTGACCGCTTCCTCGGCCTTGGCGGCGCTGAAGTAGACCTTGCCGGTGGCCGCGCCGGGGCCGGCGGGAAGGCCGCGCGCCATCTCGCTGGACTTGGCCAGCGCCTTGCGGTCGAACACCGGAGCCAGCACGTGCGCAAGGTCCTCGGCCGGAATGCGCTTGAGCGCCATCTCCTGGCTGATGAGCTTTTCCTCGACCATGTCGACGGCGATGTTCACCGCCGCCAGACCGGTGCGCTTGCCGTTGCGGGTCTGCAGGATGTAGAGCCGGCCCTCCTCGACCGTGAACTCCAGGTCCTGAACGTCCTTGAAGTGCCGCTCCAGGGTGGTGCGCACCTTCAGCAGTTCCTTGTAGGAACCCGGGAGGTCCTCGGCCATCTGCGCCACCGGCTTCGGCGTGCGCACGCCGGCCACGACGTCCTCGCCCTGGGCGTTGACCAGGTATTCCCCGTAGAACACGTCCTCACCGGTGGCCGGGTCGCGGGTGAACGCCACCCCGGTGCCGCTGGTGTCGCCGGTGTTGCCGAACACCATCGCCTGCACGTTGACCGCGGTGCCCCATTCGTGGGGAATGCCATACTTGCGGCGATAGACGATCGCGCGGTCGTTCTGCCAGCTGCCGAACACGGCGCTCACGGCACCCCACAGCTGTTCCATCGGGTCCTGCGGAAAGTCCCTTCCGGCGCGCTCGCGGATCAGCGCCTTGAACCCCTCGACGACCTCCTTGAAGTCCTCCACGCTGAGGTCCATGTCCATCTCAACTCCGGCCTTCTTCTTGACCGCGTCGAGGATGTCCTCGAACGGATCGTGGTCCTCGCCCTCCAGCGCGTGCACCTCCATCACGACGTCGCCATACATGTGCAGGAAGCGGCGGTAGGAGTCCCACGCGAACTTGGCATTGCCGGTGCGCTCGGCCAGCGCCTCGACCACCTCGTCGTTGATGCCGAGGTTGAGGATGGTGTCCATCATGCCCGGCATCGAGTCGCGGGCGCCGGAGCGGACCGACACCAGCAGCGGGTTGTCGAGGTCGCCGAAGCGTTTGCCCATCACCTTTTCGACCCTGGCCAGCTCCTGTTCCACCTGCGCCTCCAGCTCCGGCGGATAGCTGCGACCGTGGTCGTAGTAATAGGTGCAGACCTCGGTGCTGATGGTGAATCCGGCCGGCACGGGCAGGCCGATGCGGCTCATCTCGGCAAGGTTGGCGCCCTTGCCGCCAAGCAGGGACCGCAGACTGCCGTCACCGTCCGCCTTGCCGTTGCCGAAGAAATACACATACTTGGTGCCGCCGGCGTTCGCCGCCCGCTTGGCACGTCTCTTGGTTTTCACTGCCATGATTGTTTTGAAGGTGGCCGGGGATCCAACTGGGGCTTCCCTCGGCATCAATGATCATTGGGTCTGCCGCCTGCAACTTGGAAGGCACAGGGCGGTCCCGATTCGTTGGGCGCGAAGATGACCAAACAAACGTCAACTGTCAACGATGTTTGGAGCCATGTGAGTAAAAAGGCGCCACTTTTGCAAAACTATTCACTCCAAGCCGCCCGCCCCTCCCCTGCTTCACAAACTTTTTTGATGCCAGTGAACCTGCGAACCCGCATGTCAGCCGGCAGCGCGCGCTTTCGAAACCCGCCGCCGCCGGTGCTGTTTCCGTTCGTCATTCCCCCCCGCGCGACCGATGCCCGCCAATCCGCCAACCGAAGATGAGCCCGAGCATCGTCTATCAGGCCACGATCTCGAAATCCACCTGAAGCTGATGAAGGTCGACTCCCGCCACGCGAACCCGGACCTGTGACCCGACCTGATAAACCCGCGCGCTGCGACCGCGTTCACGGGGCACCTGGCGCGCCAGCGGCGCATCGAACCAATATCGGCCGCCAGGCAGGGATGCGGTGCGGACCCAGCCCCGGATCATCCACTCCTCCAGCTCCAGGGCCATTGAATAGCGGCGCACCTCCATCACCACCGCCGGCCATGTTTGATCGGGAAACGCCGCCGCCTGGCTGCCCAGGTATTGCAACTGCTTGACCCGCTGGCTCTCCATTTCGGCCTCGGCCGCCACCCGTTCGGTCACCGACAAGTGGCGGGCGGTTTCGCCCATGACGGCAAAACTCATGCCCGCGCCCTTGCCACCGGCGCGCAGCACGCGGTGAACCACCAGATCGGCGTAGCGCCTGATGGGACTGGTGAAATGAAGGTAATTGTCCTTGGCCAGACCGAAGTGACCGAGCGAACGGTTGGCATACTCGGCGCGCTTGAGGCTGCGCAGCAGCGCGACCTTGAGGCTGCGCTCCTCGACCGTTCCACGCAGTTGTCCGAGCAACCGGTTCAATTGCCGCGAATCGGTGGGATCACCCACGCGGTATCCATGCAGCGCCGCCAGTTCGGCAAATGCCGCGAGCTTCTCCGGCTCGGGATCCTCGTGCACCCGGTGCAGGCCGTGAACCCCGCGGCGCCCCAACTCGACCGCCACCGCTTCGTTGGCCGCCAGCATGCACTCCTCGATCAACTGGTGACTCTCATCGTATTCGACCCGCTGAATGCCGGTCACCACACCGTTGTCATCGATCACCGCCCGCACCTCGGCCATGTCGAGATCCAAAGCCCCCTCACGCATGCGCCGCCGCCTCAGGACCGAAGCCAATCGCCACGCCTCCCGCAGCATGGAGGTGATCTCATCATCATCCGAATCGGGCGCGGCAGCCGGGTCATTGTTGCCCTCCGGCGGCAACAATCGGCTCATGGCCTGCTCATAGGTGAGTCGACGACGGCTGCGGATGACGGTGTCGGCAAAGCGCGCCTTGCGCAACGAACCCCGTCCATCCACCTGAAGGATCACCGCCTGGGCCAGCCGGTCCTCACCGGGTCGCAGGCTGCAGATGCCGTTGCTCAGCCGCTCCGGCAGCATCGGGAGCACCCGGTCCGCCAGATAGACGCTGTTGCCGCGCTTCAACGCCTCGCGGTCCATCGCCCCGCCTGCGGCGACGTAATGCGCGACGTCGGCAATGTGCACCGCCAACTGCCAGCCGCCGCCCTCGAGCGCCTCGACCGCGATGGCGTCGTCAAAGTCCTTGGCATCCTCCGGATCGATCGTCACCACCAGCCGCGAGCGCCAGTCCTCGCGCCCCGTGCAATCGGACTCGCTCACTTTGTCCGGCACTTGGTCGGCCTCGGTCAGCACCTCGTCGGGAAACTCCAGCGGCAGCTGATGGCGGCAGATGATGCGCTGCATCCAATCGTCATCTTCGCGCCCCTCGCCCAGCGCCCTGACCAACCGGCCTGGCGGGGCGTCGAACGGCGTGCGCCAGCCTTCAACATCCAACTCCACCACCACGGTCGTGCCGTTTTTTAATGGAGCGGCCACCTCATCACCGGCGTGCAGCACGGCCCGTCGCGGATACATCGGCTCATCCAGCAACACCTGCGCCAGTCCCCGCTCCTTGGAAAGACGCCCGACCAGGCGATGGGTCGCGCGTTGCACGATGCGCACGACCTCGACCACCATCTCATCCTCGCCATCCCCGCGCCAACCCCGTCCACCGCGGCGCACCGGTTGCATCCGCGCCCGCGCCTCGACCCGGTCGCCGGGCAAGGCCGTGCCCCAGCGCCCGGTCGCCACCGCCAGCATCACCACACCATCACCCGCGACGGCCGCCGCCTCGTTTCCGGCCGCGTCGCCATCGCATTCGAGCATCACCCTCCCGTTGCGCCACAACCTCATCGTGCCGGTGACCAGTCCCCTGCCCCGCCGCCCGGCCGCCGGGCGGCGGTAACGGCCCTGCTTGCCCACCTGCAGCCGGCCGTCGTCCTGCCAGCGCCGCAGGATGGTGCGCAACAGGCGCCGTTCGCCGGGCGCCACCACCAGCAGGCGCGCCAACTCGGAACGGGTGGCCGGCCGGTAGTCGGCCCCGTCCAGCCACCCCTGCAGGGCCTGCTCGATCTCCTCCTCCCGATTCATCGCGTATCCCGCCTCCCGGCGGGCAGCGGGCGGATCCGGCGGGTCCATCCCGGCGATCGGACGAAGTCTTCAAGCCCGCCAAGCTGCCGGTGCCGGGCGAAACCCCCCATCCCGCAAGAAAATACAATGTATTTACTTGCCCCGGCGCGTGATTGTTGGCATAATGACTCCATAGCCCGGTTCAGCCTTGCCCCGCCACCGCTTCTGTGATGTAACTGGCGGCAGTCGGAAAAAAGCTCTATTGATCATCCATTGAAACCCAGGGCTGCGCAAGCCCCCATGCTCATGAACACCAAGCTCCACACCCAACCACGCGGCTTCACCCTGATCGAGTTGCTGGTGGTTGTCGCCATCATTGCCATTCTCGCCGGCTTGTCCGTGCCGGTCATCGGACGGGTCATGGAACGGGCCCGGGCCACCGAAGCGCGCGCCATGGTCAGCGACCTGCAGATCGCGGTCACCCAGTATTACTCCGAATACAACCGGTTGCCCGGCGAGACCGGCAACAGCGACACCCAATACAACACCATCAGCGACACCAACCTGGTCGCGGTGCTGCTCGGTGAGAACACCAGCATCGGCAGCATCAACAACGCCAACCCCCGGCGCACCGCCTTCATCGAGCCCAAGTATGCCAAGAACGTCGGCGCGTCGGGTCAGTCAACCTGGGCCGGCGGTTTGGTGGAAAACGAGGGAGACGGCCCCCAGCTGGTCGATCCCTGGGGCAACCCCTTCTACACCCTGCTCGATACCAATTACGACAACCTGATCGACAACCCGCTGCCGGATACCGGCCCCAACCAGCTGCGCCGCCGGGTTTTGGTGTGGTCTCTGGGCATCCCGGACCGCGACAGCCCGCTCACCTCATGGCAGTGATCGGCGGCCGCCCGCCAACCACCGCCCATCCGGCTTCATCGGACCCAATTGGTCCAAGGCA
This sequence comes from Verrucomicrobiales bacterium, assembly GCA_007123195.1. GTDB lineage: Bacteria > Verrucomicrobiota > Verrucomicrobiia > Verrucomicrobiales > SKLO01 > SKLO01. The sequence goes on from SKLO01000149.1 coordinate 7,319, forward strand.
ACGCCATCGCCCCCCGCCGGGCGATGGCGTTTTCTTTGCCCGCCCGAATGGCACGATGCTTGCGCCTCCGACCAAGCCACCCCATTCTCCATCGTGACCGCAACGCCAGCATCCGCCACCCACATCACCGCCGCCAACCCGTCTGCCGCCGACCTGCGCCAGCGCATCGGCTTCAACCAAGGCCAGCCGCTTCCCGATGAGGAACGACTGCGGCTGCTGGAATACGTCCATCTGAAGCTCGCCGCGCGTGGATTCCTGTCGGTCGAGGACGCGGCCGGCAAGTTTCCGTTCCTTGCCATGGCCAGCGCCTTGCTGGCGAACTTCCAGGAGAAGAACCGGCTGCTGTCCGACTACCTTTGTCCCGCCGACCAGGCCATTCACGACTTTCTCGCCTCCTACCTGGCCGACGAGGCCGGCGTGTTCGCGTCCGACGACCTGATGGTGCCGCGCTCGCCACTGGTGCTGGAACGCCACGGCATCGCGCGCATCCTGTCGCTGCCGGCCGACAGCGACCAGTTCAGCTCGTCGATCCTTTCGTCCTACCGCGTGCATCAGGGCGTGCTGCACAATCCCAAGAGCGACAAGCGCACCACCAAGGGCGTGTTCCACATCACCGAGGGCGGCCTGCCGATCCCGCACGACAAGGAGGCGGTGCCCAAGCCGGTGTTCGCCCGCATGCTGTGGCACGCCCTGCGGCCGCCGGACGAACTGTCCATGCTGCCGTTCACCTCCCACCTGCCACCCGAAGAGCGCGCCCATGTGTTCGTCTCGCTGCTGCTGCGGCCGGTGGTCAGTCCGGCGGTGCCGGGAGTGCAGGGCGAGCGATCGATGGAGGTGCGCTTCTTCGCCCCCGGCACGCTGGTCTCGAACCTCGATTTCGTCGAGAGCATCTTCGGCAACGCCGGCGACCCCTACCTGCCCGACAACGACGCCCGGCTCGACACCGAGCACTGGACCGGTCACACCGGCTGCGTGATCCTCGCCCCCCACCTGACCAAGCTCACGAAGAAGCAACTCGGGTTGCCGCATGTCAGCATCGCCACCGAACGGCAGAAGCGCGACCGCATGTGCTGGACCGATGAGGACGAGCTTTACAACGACGGCACCGCCTTCAAGATCACCTGCCGCGACGCCCGCGGCGTCATGGTCACCCTGATCGCCGACTCCTACTTCGGCTATTGCAAGAAAGAGGTCAAAACGCAGATCAGCTACGCCAGCAACCTGCTGGGCAACGCCGAGGAGGAACACGCCGGCGGCGTGCTCGCGTTCCCGGCGGTCGATCTCGGCGAGGACTTCGAGTTGCCGACCTTCAATCCCCAGGTCGACCACACCTGGAACGGTGTGGTCCGGCGCTACGCCGACCTGATGAACCTGCAGCCCGAGGGTTACGGCATCGACAAGGCCTACCCCAACATCATCTACCTGCCCGAGAACGCCCGCATCACCCTGCAGGACCAGGCCGTCAAGTGGTCGGCCGACGACCGCGAGCAACAACTCAAACTGTTGCCCGACCACACCTACGTGCTGCCGTCCGGCTACAAGGTCGAGATGCAGAAACCCTCGTCCGGCCAGCGCTGGCGGCTGGTCGGCACCAACGCCGAGGGCACCTTCTGCCACAAACCCTGCACCGTGTCCGGCGGCGGCAAGTCGGAGATCTCCAAGTCCCTGTCCGACGCCATGATTGCCGGACCGGTGCTGGTGTTCAACTTCGACAAGGACCTCGAACTGGCCGCCGGAATCATCGCCCGCGACTACGGCGACCGCTTCAAGGACCCCATCCAGCCGCAACAACCCAGCCGCCCGCTGCTCGATCCCTCGCGCACCTTCGGGTCGGTGGTGCGCATGCTGACCCCGGCCGACAACTACACCGACGAATACAACGCCTGGCTGGCCACCATCCCGCGCTGGGTGCGCGACTTCGTCTGCATCGTCAAGCGCCTGCACAAGCCCGAGTGGGGCGACGACTGGCGCTCACGATTCTCGGTCAACTCGATCAACGGCAAGCCCGGCAATGAACTGCGCTACCACAACCAGCCCCTGTCCACCCGCTACCTGCGCGTCGGCTTCAGCCCCGACGGCTCGTGGCGCACGTTCGGCCTGCGGCAGGATTTCGCCCCCGCGTTCAAGCTCCAGCGCGAGGACGACATCTCCGCCACCGTGGTGATCCCGGCCGACCGCCTGCACGGCCTTCATCCGGAACTGGAGCAGCCGGCCTACAAGTTCGCGCTCAATTGCGAATACCGCCTGTTCCAGCGGCCTGACGACGCCATCCACCGCGGTTACGACAAGGTCACCGAGCGCGACTTTGCCCGCCCGGACAACTTCTTCTCCAACTACCAGCCGCTGCCGGGCGACGCCGCCGCCGACATGCGGCTCGATGCCATCCGCTACGAGCAGTTCACCCCGCCGATGCGCCAGCTGGTCGCGGACGTCGCCGACCAGCCCAAGGCGGACTATTTCGTCTCCACCGCGCACCCGCGCCTGGTCGACGGCAAGCCCACCGAGAACCCGCGCTACCTGCAGACCCGCCTCGACCTCGAGAATCCGCGCGGCGAGTATCTGGCCGCCAACGGCGCGCGCTTCTACCGGCGCCTGCCGCTCGACCAGGCGCTGCACTTTCCGGTCAACGCCGTGCTGCCCGGGCGCCGCAACAACCCGCCCGACCCCGAGCGCGGCATCCGCGCGCTGGCGGTCTACAGCCCGCTGCACTATCAGGAACCGCCGGAACTGATGATGGACTTCATCGCCAGCCTCACCGGCAAATCGCCCTCGACCACCGGCGCCGGCTCCGAAGGCGCGCTGACCAAGGGTCCGTTCAACGCCCTGCAGCCGGTCCACGACCTCAACAGCGCCATCATCTCCTACGCCCTCACCGGTTACCCGTGCTTCTCCTCCGCCGCCGGCTTCATCGGCAAGCGCTGGCGTGTCGATCACGACATCTCGCTGCTGGTGCCGGAGATCTGGTGCCGCATGTTCATCGGCGAACGCGACCCGGCGTTCCTGATCGACCGCGGCCTGCTGGAGGCCTGTGAAGACTTCGAGCACCACGGCAAGACCGTGCCCGCCTCGCGACTCGGCTACCGCATCACCGAGGGTTTCGTCCAGCGCTTCTTCGGCCGCGTGTTCTCGGATCCCAACGCCGTGTTCACCGAGGACATGCTGCGACCCGAACTGCAGAGCCTCGACGACTACGCCGACGGCATCGACAACATCGTCACCACCCAGAGCCGCGTCGCCCGCGGCTACTTCGAGGACGGCTCGATCAAGCTTGCCATCCCGCCGCTGCAGGCGCTGCTCCACCTCATGGTGCATGGTGAATACGAAGGCATGGACCTGCACCACCCGGAGCTGCGCGCCATGTTCACCCGCGATGCCGTGGTGGGCAGCGACTGGTATCCGCCGCGCCTGGAGGCCAAGCTCAACGTCGAACGAGATCTGTGCCGCCGTCAGGTCGAGCATCTCGAATTGTTCCTCACCCGCACCACCCACCGCCGCGAAGCCGACCGGCTCGGCATTGAATCCCGCCTCACCGCCGCCCGCCAGCGGTTGGAGCGACTGGAACAAGGCGACGCCCTGGCCGCGTTCGACGGCACCATCGGCGCCGAACCCTCGCTGGCCACCGGGCTGTAGCGCGCGCCCGAACCGTACCGGGTGACCAGTGGCAACGCCGGATCCGCCCGCGATGACACCTTGCATGCCGCCGGCCCCCGGGTGATGCTCAGCGGCTATGGCCAGTCTCGTCGTCCGTTCTCGCGCCCGTCTGTTCCACGGCCATTGCTGGGTCTACGGCACCGAGGTCGCCCATGTCCATGGCGAGCCCGCGCCCGGCGACGTCGTGCGCCTGATCGACCAGCGCAACCGGCCGCTCGGCAGCGCGATCTTCAATCCGCAGTCGCAGATCGTCGCCCGCCGCTTCTCGTTCCGCCGCCAGGACCTCGATGCCGATTTTTTTGTCCGCCGCATCACCCGGGCCTGGCAATATCGCCAACAGCTGGCGGACTCCGCGGCGCCCAACGCCGCCGGCATTGATCCGCGGCTGTGCCGGGTCGTCTGGAGCGAGAGCGACGGCCTGCCCGGATTGATCGTCGACCGCTACGACGACGCTCTGGTGGTGCAGACCCTGACCAGGGCGATGGACGACCGCAAACCGCTCATCACCGCCGCCCTCAACGAAGTGCTGGCCCCGCGCGTGATCGTCGAACGCAACGACAGCCCGATCCGCAAGGCCGAGGGCATGGACCCGGCGGTGACCGGCATTCTGTCAGGCGAAGGCGCCACCGTGATCGAATGGCCGGCACCTCCGGTCACGCTGCGCATCGACCTGCTCGACGGCCAGAAAACCGGGCTCTATCTGGACCAGTTGACCAACCACCGGGCGGTCGCCGCCCTCGCCCCCGGTGCCCGCGTGCTCGACGCGTTCTGCCACCAGGGCGGGTTCGCCCTCGCCTGCGCCGCAGCCGGGGCGGCGTCGGTCGATGCCATCGACTCCAGCCAGCCCGCGGTCGACGCCGGCAGCGCCGCCGCCGGGGACGCCGGCTTGGACATCCGTTGGCACGTGCGCAACGCCTTCGACGCGCTCAAGGAATTCGAGAAGCGTGGCGACCAGTTCGATCTCATCGTGCTCGACCCGCCCTCATTCACCAAGGGCAAGGGCAGCCTGCAGTCGGCCCTGCGCGGTTACAAGGAACTGCACCTGCGCGCGCTGAAAATGCTCGCCGCGGGAGGGCGACTGGCCACCTTCAGCTGCTCCCACCATGTTGGTTGGCAGGAACTGCGCGACATCGCCGCCGCCGCCGCCGTGGACGCGCGCCGCTCGGTCCGGCTGCGCCAAACCCTCGGCCAGCGCGCCGACCATCCGATCGACCTGGCCATCCCCGAGACCGAATACCTCCGCGGTCTGGTGCTCGAAGTCACCGCCTCATGGTGAATCCTACGGCCGCCACGTCCGCGAGACCTTGGTGAGGCGGTGCGTCAGGGGCTGGCGATGCGGTTCACTGAAGCTGCCCATCGGCGGCAGCCCGTAGGTTGAATTGGCGCAATTCGACCTCCCTGTGCGTGCTGCGAGCGGGCCGGTGCCGGGACCACGCGCAGCGTTCCATTCGCAGGGGGCCAACGGAGCCGCGCAGCAAGCAGGCGCAGGGAACGAGCGGCGCGCACCCCGGTCGAATTGAAGACAATTCAACCTACAGTCGCTGCGGCCGCGAGACCTTGGTGAGG
>SKLO01000240.1 GCA_007123195.1 Verrucomicrobiales bacterium
CAGCGCCAGCACCCAGAACAGGCGCAGGGAATAGACCAGCAACGAGGGATGGCCTCGATAGAGAATTTCGTCGGGGTCGTCGTCCGCAGGGTCGTGCTGGTCGCGCGGGTCGCTGCCTTCCGAGCGCAACGGGGTCAACCCGCGATGCTCGCGCACGGCCGGCGGCTCGTCCTCGATCCAGCCGCCGGAGGGCGGGCGATCCTCCCAGCCGGGGTCTTCGTCGTCATCCCGCTGCCGATCATCCGCCCCGGCGCGCTGCCAGGAGTCGGAATCGTCCTCCGGCGGGTCGTGGGCGCTGGCCGCCAGTTCCCGCAGCATCATGTCGCGCCCGCCGTGCTCAGGCCGGATGAAATCGCCGCCGGACGCCCTTCCCTCCGACCACAGGAACTCCAGTTCGGCGCGACTGAACGGACCGTGGTCGCGTCCATCGCGGTGCAGGAAGAAGCGGGGGATCGAACTCATGTCCGGCTCCGGGTTGGTCTGATCGGATCCATTGGATCAGGCGGGTTCAGTCGGTGGCGGGTGCCTTGGGGCGGGACACCCGGGTGGTGGCCGTGGTGCAGGGGAACTGACTGGCAGGCGGGGTTGGCATGGTGGCGGCAGTGCGGGTGACCGGACAATGTCCGGCCGGTGGCCGGCGTGGAGGCGCGGACATTGGCCGCCGGTGGTGGCGGCGGCGGGCGCCGGTTCAGGACGCGGTTTCCGGCACCGGCGGCACGGTGTCCTCGCGGCGCATGAGGGCCTCGATGTCGAGGGTGGGCAGCCGTTCCGGCGGGGTCTTGGCGACCATCGCCAAGGCCGGGGTCAGGCGGTCCATCTCGACCACGGCGTTGTGCACCAGGGCCTTGACCAGGCCGTTGAAGCCGGGGCCGGGCTGGGCCAGCTGGGCCAGCCGGAACAGGACCTCGCCGTGGTCCCAGCGCAGCTCGAAGGCGCCGAGGATGAGTTCCTCGTTGGTGCGCATCAGCAATTCGGCGCCGCGACCGCGGTGGGCGTGGGGCAGCCGGGTGCCGCTGCGGGCCACCACCGACAGGATCTGGTGGCTCGGGAACACCTGCAGATGCAGCGGCACCATCGTGTGATGGGCCTCAAAAGCGCACTCGATGACCCCGCGATCGGGGATCGGCTGATACTGCCAGCCCTCGGCATCGAACACCTCCACCAGCAGGGAAAAGAAATCGTCCATGAATCGCTCATGCCTAGCCCACTGTCCCGCGCCGGTCAACGCCGTTCCGCCACGATCGAGCGGGCGCGCTGGCGGGCGATCGACCTCCGGGGACCGGTCGCCGGGAAAACGTTTGTGGTCGGCCCGGGCCGCTCTATAAGTGCGGTTGCTACGAAGACATTATGAATTTTGAACAGTTGGGATTACGCGCGGAGGTCCTGCGCGGAGTGGAGGATGCAGGTTACACGGAACCGACGCCGATCCAGGCGCAGGCCATTCCGGCCGTGCTGGCGGGGCGCGATGTGATTGGCGCCTCGCAGACCGGCACCGGCAAGACGGCGGCCTTCAGCCTGCCGATGTTGCAGCGCCTGAGCGAGCAACCGCGCAACCAGCTGCGCTGCCTGATTCTGGAGCCCACCCGCGAGCTGGCGGCGCAGGTGCAGGACTACATTGCCAACATCGGCAGTCACACCGGCCTGCGCAGTGCGCTGATTCACGGCGGGGTCGGCTATGGCACCCAGATCGAGGCGTTGCAACAGGGGTTTGAAATCATCATCGCCACCCCGGGGCGGTTGCTCGACCACATGCAGCGCGGCGCCGCCAAGCTCGACAAGCTGGATGTGCTGATCCTCGACGAGGTCGACCGCATGCTGGACATGGGTTTCCTGCCCGACGTGCGGCGGATCCTGAAGCACTGTCCCAGGGAACGCCAGACGCTGTTCTTCTCGGCCACCATGCCGCCGGAGATCAAGTCACTGGCCGATTGGGTGCTCAAGAAGGATCCGCTGGAGATCGAGATCGGCCAGCGCCTGAGCGCCGCCGACACGGTGACGCACGCCTTCTATCCGGTGGCCGGCGACCAGCGCGAGGAGCTGCTGTTCGAACTGCTGCGCCGGACCGATTTCCAGAGCGTGATGATCTTCACCCGCACCAAGGTGCAGGCCGACCGCCTGTTCGCCCGGGTGGTGAAGGAAACCGACCACGCGGTGACGGTGATGCATTCCGACATCCGTCAGTCGGACCGGGCCGCCGCCTTGCAGGGGTTCCGCGAGGGCAAGTTCGCGGTCATCATCGCCACCGACCTGGCGGCCCGGGGCCTGGACATCTCGGGTGTCAGCCACGTGATCAATTACCAGGTGCCGGAGAATGCCGAGGATTACGTCCACCGCATCGGCCGCACCGGGCGCGCGCGCCGCGAGGGCGACGCCTTCACCCTGCTGGCGGCCGACGAGCTGCCTTACGCCGAGAGCATTGAGAAGCTGATCGGCCAGAAGATCCTGCGTCACAAGCTGGACGAGTTTCCCTATCGTTACACCACCCTGTTGGACGACGAAACGACGGTGCCGTTTTCCGCCGCCTTCGGTCGCCGCAAGGGCCGCAGCCGCAGCACCCGGCGCCGGCGCTGAACCCCGCGCAAGACCACCCGCCTGCCGTGCGGGCGGCGCCGGCACAGGCCGGCATGGTCCTTACGTTACCACCATTGCCCGTGCGCATCCTGGCCGTCGATCCCGCCCTGCGCAACACCGGCTACGCCCTGCTTGAGCCGGGCGATGGGCCCACGATGCGGGTGCTCGACTTCGGCGTCATCACCAATCCTGCCAAGCTCGGGCAGTCACGCTGCCTGATGGCCATCCGCGATCGGTTGTGGGAGTTGATCAAGCAGTTCGAGCCGGAGGCCTGCGCGGTGGAGGGGGTCATCTACGTCCAGAGCCATCGCACCGCGATCAGCCTCGGTGCGGCCCGCGGCGCGGCGCTGATCGCCGCCGCCGAGGCGGGCCTGAAGGTGTATGAATACGCCCCGCGGCTGGTCAAACAGGCGGTGGTCGGGCGCGGCGCGGCCGACAAAACCCAGGTGGCCTACATGGTGCGCGCCATGCTGCGGCTGCGGGAAACCCCGCCGCCAGACGCCGCCGACGCGCTGGCGATCGGCATCACCCACCTGCACAGCCTGCAGGCGCACCACCCGGCGGCGCGGGAGCGGCGGGAATTGTGACCGGCCCGGCCGCGCCGGTCCGGGCCGGACGAGGACCGGCCGCCGCCACGGGGCGGCAGAACCAAACCGGTGACGCCTTCCTTGACCGCACGCCACCTGCACGCCGGGACCGCCTTGCCCCGGGTGACCACTGCGGCCGGTAGCATCTCCTCGGCCGGATTTGTTGGGCGACGACCTGCGGCGTGGCTGCGCCAAGTGGAGCGCTTTCGCACCTTGGCAGTGTCCTCGCCCGCAGACTCGCGACGACCTGCGGAATGGCTTCGCGCCAAGGACACCCCGCGGGGTAGGGCGAGGCGTCCCTG
>SKLO01000241.1 GCA_007123195.1 Verrucomicrobiales bacterium
AAATCATCATCCAGGTCTTCCATCGTCATCCCGGCCTGACCAGCTCCAATCCATCACCCCGGACCGCGGCTTGCAAGCACTCGATCCGCCCACCTCCGCGCCCCCTGCTTGCCAAGCCCGCGCGCCCCCGCGAAGCTGACCCGTGACCCGCCCCACCGCCATCGACCCCGACCCCGAGTCCGGGCTGGAAGCCTATCTGGTGTATCTGGCCACCGAGCGCGGCGCCTCGGACCGCTACCAGCTGGCGGTGCGTCAGCGGCTGGAGGCGTTCATCGGCTGGTTGCGCCGCGAGCACCGGCTCGCCAACCTCGACGACCTCACCGAGGGCCACGTCACCGGCTGGCTGCAGCGCCGGTTGAACGACGGCCTGCAGCCGTCGAGCCTGCGCCAGCACGTGGTCGCCATCAAGCTGTGGTGCCAATGGCTGCACCAGCGCGGCCACCTCGGCCCGGATCCGGCGGCGGCGATCGATTCCCCGCGCCCCCGGCCCAAGCTGCCCGCCACCATGGCCGAGGACGCGGTCGGCCGGTTGCTCGAATCGATCCCCGAAGGCGCGGTCGAACCGCTCGACCTGCGCGATCGGGCGATGCTCGAGCTGCTCTACGCCAGCGGCCTGCGCGTGTCCGAACTGACCTCGGTGCGGCTGGAGGAACTCGATCTGCGCCGGCGTCTGGTGCGGGTCACCGGCAAGGGCGACAAGACCCGCATCGTGCCCTTCGGCCAGGCCGCCGCCGACGCGCTTGACCGTTACCTGCAGCGCGCCCGGCCCGCGCTGGTGCGGCCGCGCACCCGGTCGTTCCTGTTCCTCTCCATCCGCGGTGCCCAGCTCACCACCGAGCGCATCCGCCAGATCATCCGCGCACGCGCCGGCGCGGCCGGCATCGAGCAGCATGTGTGGCCGCACCTGATGCGGCACTCGTTCGCCACCCACCTGCTTGGCAACGGCGCCGACCTGCGCGTGATCCAGGAGATGCTCGGCCATGCCGACATCGGCACCACCCAGGTCTACACCCACGTCGACCAGAAACGGCTCAAGGACACCCACCGCCGCTTTCATCCGCGGGCGTAGCGAGATCCGTCCGGCGCCAGTGGACCGTCTCCCAAAATCGCTGCACCAAACCAGTCCGCTTTGATTTTGAAAAGAATGCTGGCGGATGTTGCCCACCTATTGAGGAGACCGCACCCTAAAAATCCTCCCACTCCGCCACTCCGAGTCCGACCAGCGCCGCCTCCAGCGCCCAGCCGGTGAATGAAGCGTAGTTGAAGTCGCGGTAGCGCCGGGTCGGATGATCGCCCCCTTCCAGCGTGGCGCGCGCGCCGGCGATCATCCTGGCATACACCCGCGCGTCCTCGCCGATGTTGGCCAGCGCCCGCGCCGCCTGCAGCCTGACCCACGGTTGGCCGCCGTGCCAGTCGTCGTCCGGCTGAAAGCCGCCCAGTTGATGGCCGAGGATTCCCAGCGCCGCCAACGGCCGGCCGGCGTGGCACATCGCCTCCGCCGCCGCGATCGCCACCGAGGGCGAGTCGTCACCCAACGCCCGGGCCAGCTTGGCAAACACGCCGGGGCCGGTCGCGCTCTGGCATTGCACCCCCACCGCGCCCCAGTAGCGCACCCCGCTGTCGTCGTCCTCGAGCAATTCGATCAGCCGGTCCGACGACCCACCGCGCGACGCCTCGTCGGCCGCCTCCATCACCTCCTTGATGGCATACAAATCGGGGTCGTGCGCCAGTTCATACAAGGTCACTTCGGCGGCTTGCGCCCGCAGATGTGCCTCGGCCTCGGGCAGGAAACCCAGATCCCGTCGCTCCAGGCTCCATTGCCGCAGCACCCCGCTCATGCGCTCCACCCGCGCCGCATAAGCCGGATCAAACGCCAGGTTGCGGGTTTCATACGGATCGTGCTCCAGATCATAAAGTTCCTCGACCGGCTTGGTGGCGGCCCACAGACGCGCCTGCACCTGGTCCAGCTCGCCGGCGTCGCGCGCCCGCCGCAGCTCGGCGAACGAGGCCTTGGCATCGCTGGTGATGCGGCTGTGCTGGATCCACGGCAGGTGCGGCATGTAGTGGCGCACGTAGATGAAGCGGCCGTCGTGCACCGCGCGCGACAGCTCGAACATGTCGTCGGCCCGGTCGCGGGTGGCAAACACATGGTCCCGCGGCGGCGCCGGTTCCTGTCCGAGGAACGGCCGTCCATGCATCGTCTGCGGCACATCGAGACCCGCCAGCTGCAGCACGGTGGGGGCGAAATCGACGAAACTCACCAGCCGCTGTGCGCGCGCCCCCGGTTCCAACCCGTCCGCCAGCTGGCGGTAACGCTCCGGCACCCGCACCAGCAGCGGCACCCGCAGCCCCGAGTCCAGCAGCCAGCGTTTGTGCCGCGGCAGGCCGTGGCCGTGGTCGCTGAAAAACCAGATCACCGTGTCCTCCAGCAGCCCGTCGGCCTCGAGCTGGTCCAGGATTTCCCCGACCTGCAGGTCCAGCACCGACACCAGGTCGTAGTAACCTGCCAGGATCCGGCGCATCTCCGGGGTGTCGGGAAAATACGGCGGCACAGTGACTTGGTCAGGATCGACCCGCAGCTCGTCCGGCAGGCCTTCGGTCACGCGCTCGTGTCGGTCCGCCAGATTGGCCGCGCCCTCGTGGGTGGCGCCGAGCACGAAGAAGCTGAAGAACGGCCGGTCGTCGCCGCGCTGCCGCCACGGCACCAGGTCCTGACGCCAGTATTCATACATGCCATCGGGATCAAAGTTGGTGTCGGTCTTGCCGAAATTGCTGGTGAAATAACCGGCGTCGCGCAACAGCACCGGCAGCGGCTTGATCGATTCCGGCAACGTCACCTCGCAGCGCAGGTGCTGGGCGCCGAACGACACCGGGTGCAGCCCGGTCGCCAGCGCCGCGCGCGCCGGCGAGCAGATCGGCGCGTTGGCAAACGCGTTCAGGTAGGTGATGCCGGACGCCGCCAGCCGGTCCAGGTTCGGCGTGTGCGCCAGCGGGTCGCCGTAGGCCGACAAGATCGGGTCGATGTCCTCGCAGTTGATCCACACCACGTTGGGCGGTCGGGAGTCGGCCGCTCCGGCAAACCCTGCCGGCGCGAAGCTGAAAAGAGCGGCGCCCAGCAACAGGGTGAAGCGGGTCGCCAACAGGACGGCGCGCGGGTGAAGGCGACCGGCGCCAACACCGGCAGCACCCGCGGCGGGGGAACAGCGTTTCATTTGCTACCGAGCCACAGCCGCAGGCAGCCGTCAAGACGGGCGGCGAGCGGTGCCGTCATCGCGCAGCACGGTTCGCTGGCGTCTTCGCGCAAGCGTGGCGTCGGCCTCCGTCCCGCGGTTGTGGGAGGTGCACAAGATGAGCGTGGAGCTTTCCATCAGCAGTTCATTCGCTGGGGGCGGAAGCCATCGTGCAGGACCGCCAATGGCGGCAGCCCCCGTAGGTTGAATTGGCGCAATTCGACCTC
>SKLO01000346.1 GCA_007123195.1 Verrucomicrobiales bacterium
CGTTGCCTTGCTCGCCGAGCAACATCATCAGGCTTCTCAGTCGCTCCCAGCGCACGCCATGGACCACGGGAACCCTGGCTTTGGGGGTCAGCTAGATCCAAGAAGTAGCCATTTCCTATGGCCTACAACCTCAGCAGTAAGGCGCAAGCGCCCTCCGAGTTCACACCATAGCGGTCAGGGGTATCTCAGATCGCCTTAGAATCAATTCATACGGAGCGCCAGGTTGAAACCAGATGCTAAGTGAAGTTTGGTGGGTATTCTGAGGTGCAGTGAGCACAGATTCGCGGCAGGCAGGTCCAACCTCGTTCCCCCAGGTGAGTGAGTGTAATCTGTTGACAAACGTGGGAATTGCGGTAACCTTGAACCTAGACGTAAAGGCTCCGTCCGTCCTCTCGCCGCCACTCCAAATGGGCACCACCTCCGCCGCCTGCGACCAGGAACAGGACGATGGCGCTCCTTGCCTCTCCCATCCCTTCCCGGGCTGCATCGCCCTTGCTCACCTCTTGGGCTTCGACGACGTAGCGACCTTCTGCACCGCCCTGCTCCATGACTTGATTGAAAGATACCCCGGTCGACTGCGACGATGGGGGGCGGATTCGAGATAGCCTGGTTCGCCGCAGTGATAACCAAGTAACCCGCACCATGAGCCACGATCCCAAAGACCACCTTGTCCCGACCCTCGTCCGCGAATACATGGAGCGTAGAGGTATCGATCGCCGGGCGCTGGGGGAACGCCTCGCGGCAGGCGGTAACCTCACGAAGGCACTCCGCCGGGTCGACCGCCTTCTCCGCAGCGGAGGGAGCCGGTCCGCCTTTCTTGAGCGGGTGGTCGCGGTCCTTGAGATTCCGCCCTCGGAGCTTGAGGTCGCATTGGAGGTCCAGGAGGAGATCGATCTCGTGCGGTCCTGCGAAGCCGACCAGCGCCGTATCGAGATGACGATGGAGCGGCGAGGTCCCCACCTCTGGGGGCGTCTTCCCGAGAACTACAACCCCGGACTCATGTCGATTGTCGGCCCCGAGTTCTGGCTCATGGTGCGAGTCCCCCACGACTTGCTTGAGCTGCCCGACTATGAGCAGCTTCAGGAAGTCGGCCGCATCGCCCGCGACCATTACCAGAACCACCGGCGCTGCCGCCTCGACGGCTACGACTACCGGCGCTGCCTCAACGAAGTCTTCCGCTTTGATCCCGACGGCAACCTCCTCGGGCGCTTTGACTCCGTTCTTTCGGGATGGAACTCCTACATCCGCATCAAGGGACGGAAGGTGGACACCACCGCAGGACTATTCTCTCTCGCCCCGGAGGAGGACGAGGGTTGAGGGCGCGTTCCTCACCGGTGCACGATGGCGTCAATCTGCCTGGCCCGACAAGCACCCATGGAGTAGGTTTATTGGTCACCGGTCTGTTCAGGCAGAGAGAACTTCGAAGAGGATATAGATGTTGCTCTTCATGCCAAACCCCGCCCACTACGAGTGGCTCTTTGCCGATCACACCGAAGACGAATGGGCGCAAGGCTCCGCGTCGGCCCTGTGGGACCTGACAAGCGGACATGTGCTTTACGCCGACGGCATCCATACCGTCGAATCCATGCGCATCAAGGGCAAACCCCTGAGCGAGTGGATAGGGCAAGTCGACGACAAGTAAAGCGGGCCAGTGGGCAGGCGCCTCCTTCTCCTCCCGCGTCTTATCTCCGGCATGCTCCCGGTCGAAAAGCTCGACATCCAGTTGCCGCCGAGCATGCGGGAATCGGACATCGAACTGGCCTTGGCGGCAGTCGCTGCCGCCGTACCCTCGCGGGCCGATGAACTGGCCGCGGGCATTCTCCACTGCCTCACGGACCAGGTGGTGCAGGACGATGAGGAAATCGCGGACAGCGCCGTTGTCGCCCTGGTTGATGGCCGGGGCCGCTTCGCTGTAGATGCTCCGGATTTCATCGGCCCGCTTGTAGCTGGAGCCGGTGCCCGCGTAGTCGAATGCGGCGGTCCAGTCAGCGCGGTGCAGCTCGGCGACGCGTTCCTCAGCCAGCTTGTGCAGGGCGGCAAAGACGGCGTTGCGGATCGGGTCGAGCGCGGCGGTTTGCTCCTCGTTGTCTTGCGGGGGTCGGTTCCATCCGGCGGGGCTGTCCAGCCAGCGGGAGATGTTTTCCTGCAGGCGTGCGACCAGGTAGGCGAAGACCCGTTTTTCCCCGCTGGTTGCCGAGGTCGAGGAAACCGGCGTCCCGGTTACGATCTGCCGGAACGGCACTCCGGTCGCCGAACTGCGTCCGGTCGGGGCGGCGAGGAGTTCGAGGCTGCGCGCCGACCCCTCCTTGAGGGTCAGGCTGGCACCCGGATACGATCCGACCGAGCGGATCGACCCCGACGACCTCGCCGGCGCCTCGCGATGAACGTCCTTCTCGACACCTGCGCCCTTTGCTGGGTCGCGAACGACGCCGACGACCTGAGTGCGGCCGCCCGGGAGGCGATCGAGGGGGCGCGTTCCGCCTTCGTCTCCCCGGTGTCCGCTTGGGAGATCGGGTTGAAGGTTCGGCAGGGCAGGCTGGAGCTGCCCGACGCCCTGGGATCGTGATATTCCCGGTTGCTGGAGCAGGATGACCTGGAGGAAATCGCCCTGGGCCGGGAGGCCGCGATCCGCTGCACGTCCCCCTGCCGCCCCTGCATCAGGACCCGGCGGAGCGCCTGCTGATTGCCATGCTCAGGTCCACGACCTCGTCCTCCTCACCCCGGATGAGAAGATCTGCCAGTATCCCGCTGTGAAAATTCTCTGGTAGTTTCACCTCAAGGCCTTCAGATGTTGTCCCCGAAGGCCTTGCAGGCTTTCTGGAATCACCACGCTCTGCTGGTGTGCAGGTTCGATTGGTCGGGCTGCCTGGAACAGCCTTCATTGACAGGCGCCGTAAATCTGGCAGCGTAAACGCAGCAATCACCCCCGGCTTGCCTCGCCTCTGGCAGGATTGGGCCCGCACCGGCGGTCCCGCCCCCGCACCGGCGGTCCCGCCAAGTCATTCCGCCATTCATGCCTGCACGACCCCAGCCCCCGATCACCCCTCCAGTTGCCAACCCGGAGGCTCTGTCGCTGCGTGGCAACCGCGGTGGCCTGATCCGAAAGGCCGGCGTGGGCCGCCGCATCCGCGCCGCCCGCGGCCTGGCGATCGTTTCCGTGGTGGCTGTGCTCGGGCTGATGGTGCTGCTGTTCGTCGCCATGATGGACATGGCCTCGGGCGCGCGCGCCGGAGCCGGACACGAGGTGGTGCAGCAGCGGTTGACTGCATTGGAGCCGCTTCCCGGGCAACTGGTCGTCACCCAGTTGCGCGAGGCCACCGGTCGCAGCGGCGAGTTGTGGATTTCCCAACCGGGAGCGCTGCGCCGCTACGGCAGCGACGGCCGGTTCGTCGCCGGACACCGGCTGTATTCGGCCGACAGCCTGACGGTAGCGGACGAAGCGGGCCTGCTCGGCGA
>SKLO01000540.1 GCA_007123195.1 Verrucomicrobiales bacterium
CTTGAGGAGGTGGTCAAGTTCACCCAACTGCGCCACAACGGCTGGCCGACCGGACGGCGGATCGAGATGTCCTTTGCCGAGCCCTATTCCCCCAAGGACGGCCCCTCGGCCGCGGTGGCCTGCGCGCTGCTGCTGGAATCCATGCTCAGTGGCACCGAGCTTGATCCGAGGTTTGCCGTCACCGGCGACCTGAACATCGATGGCCGGGTGCGCCCGGTCGGCGGCATCGGCGGCAAGCTGCGCGGCGCGGTGCTCGGCCAGTGCACCATGGTGGCGATCCCGCGCGAGAACGCCCAGGCGGTCATCGATCTGGTGGTGAGCGAGGGTCTCGAGCCGTTGTTGACCGCGCACATCGTGGTGCTTGAAACCTTTGACGACGCCCTGTTGTTCGGCTCGAAAGACAAGCCGGAAGCGGTCGCCGCGGCGCTGGCCACCTTCGAACAGGTGCAGACGGTGGCGAAACGTCAGTCGGGTTCGGTGCTCGGCGTGATGCGTCATCCCAGCGCCCAGGAGCGCCTGGTCGGGGTGCTGGAAGTGGTGCCACAGCACCTTTCAGCCCGACTGCTGCTGCAGGCAGGGCGTGGTCAGTTGCCCCAGCGGTTGTCGTTGCCCGGCTCGTTGGAGGCGATCGACCAGAGCAGCTACGACCTGCTCAACGCCGCCCGGGCGGGTGAGGTGGGCAGCGCCCTTGACGCCGATGAACTGAGGAACGCCGTGGCCAGGATCCGCGCCTTGCGGCCGCGGCTGCACGACCGCACCGTGACGTTGTCCGACAACCTGCTGCGGTTGGGCGAGCGCGTGATCGAGTGGCGCGACCGCCGACCCTCGGCCCGGGCGGCCGTCGAGCGGTTGATCAACGACATCAATTCCGCCGCCGGCGCGGTGGACGCCGAGTGGAACCGGCTGCTGCAGGACCCCCAGGTGGTGGAGCAGTTGATGCAGTGACGTCGGCACCAAACCGGGCGCTGCAGCCGAGGGCGCCGGCATCAGCGGTCGGGCGGAGTGGCCGCGGGCGGGACGATCGCCGATTTCCCGATGGCGGCGCTTGACAGCCGGGCCGGATGGCTGGTTGATACCGATTCTGTCATGACCACAACTCCTGCCTCAACAGCCCCCGCGTCCACCGTTGCCAAACGCAATGTCAAGAAAAAGGCCGCGGCCAGATCCAAGCCGAGGGTTGCCTTCGTCGGTGTCGGCCGCATGGGCGCCAACATGGCGCGGCGTTTGAACGATCTCGGTTACCCGGTGACCGCCGTCTACGACGCCAACCTGACCGCGGCGGAAACGCTGGCGCACGAGATCGGGGCCACCGTGCCGGATCGGCTGGCCGGGGTGACCGCCGCCGCCGACGTCATCTTTACCGTCATCACCAACGACGCCGCGATGCACAAGATCTTCTTTGGCGAGGCGGACAACCTGCTGGAGAACGCGCGCAACAAGACCTTCATCAACTGCGCCACCCTCAGCCCTGGCATCCACCTGGAGGTGGCCGGGGCCTGCGCCGCCCGAGGCGCCCGCTGCCTGGAGGCGGCCATGGCCTCCAGCATCAGCCACGCCCGCGAGGGCAAGCTCTACCTCATGATCGGTGGCGACCGCCGCACGGTGAAGAAGTTCGATGGGCTGCTGGATGACCTGAGCGTCAGCATGCGCCACGTCGGCGGGGTCGGCCGCGCCGCCGAGGTCAAGGCGCTGGTCAACATGGTCATGAACATCAACACCGCCGGCCTGGCCGAGGGCCTGGGCCTGGCCACCGCGCTCGGCCACGACCTCGGCATGATCCGCGAAGTGTTCAGCCAGACTGGCGCCGCTTCGCGGGTGCTGGAAACCGACGCCGAGGACATGCAGAACCGCGAGCACGACTGCTGGTTCTCCGCCGAACATGCGGCCAAGGACTCGGGTATTGCCGTGGATCTGGGGAAGGGGGCCGATCTGGAACTGCCGCTGGCCAAGGCGACCGCCAAGCAATACCGCCGCATGGTCACCGAGGGACTCGGCCAGCTCGACAAGAGCGGCATCGCCGAACTGACCTTCCCGGGTCGCCACTCCGCCGCAGCTTCCTCCAAAACCAAGTCGAAAGGCAAAAACAAGGACAAGGGCAAGGACAAGAAAAAATCCAAGTCGAAGTCAAAGGGCAAGTCGAAAGGCGGCAAATGATCCTGGCGCCACCGCAGTGGCGCGCCGCCCTTGAACAGCACCGCCGCCGGCTTGAGCCATGGGCCGGCCGCCGTCGCCGACGCGCCAGCCGCGGGCTCAAGCATCCGGTCGAGGATTTCCTGTTCACCTACTACCGGCTTTCGCCCGCCAAACTGCTGGCCTGGCATCCCGGCGCCGGGGTGGCTCTGGAGCCCGCGCCCGACCTGCCGGCGCACCTGGCCCGGCCACCTTATCAGGCCGGCCCGGCCGGCTGGCGGCTGGAGGCGGAGTGGATGCCCCCGCCGGCCCGCCGCCAACTCGGCTTCATCGACCGATTGCTGGCAGCCACTGCCGGACGCCGCCCGCGCTTCGCCTGCCATGGCCTGCACGAATGGGCCATGGTCGACGGGCTTGATCCCGCCGATGTGCGCCATCAGGGGGTGCCGTTGCGCCTGCCCCCGCGGCAGCTGAGCGAGTTCCTGCGCAGCCAGCGGGTCGAGTGCACCCACTATGATGCGTTCCGCTTCTTCACGCCCTCGGCCCGCCCGCTCAACCGCTGCCAGCCGTGCCTTGAAACGCGCCTGGAACTGGAGCAGCCCGGTTGTGTGCATGCCAACATGGACCTCTACAAGTGGTGCTACAAGCTGAGCCCATGGATCGGCGGCGAATTGCTTGCCGATGCCTTCGAGCTGGCGGTGGCGGCCCGCGACCTCGACATGCGGGCCAGCCCCTACGATCTGCGTGCCCACGGCATCGAGCCGATACCGATCGAGACCGAGGCAGGACGACGGCAGTATGCCGACAGCCAGCAGCAGATCGCGAACCAGGCCCAGCCGATCCGCCTGCGCCTGCTCGAGCAGGTGAGAATCATCCGCAGTCGCCTCGACGGGGTCGCCGCGGCCTGACCAGGATCCGCGCACCGGCCGCCGAAAGTCCGATTCCTACAAAATGACAGTCCCTCTGTAGCGGTCTCGCGGACGCCCCTCGGCACACCGCCTCACCCGGTCCTCGCGGACGCAGCGACCGTAGGTTGAATTGTCTCCAATTCGACCGGGGTGCGGGTGGTTCGTTCCCTGCGCCCACTTCCTTCGCTGCCTCTTTCGCCCCCCTGCGAATGAACCCGCCACGTGGTCCCGGCACCGGCTTGTGCGCACGACGCCCAGGAGGTCGAATTGCGCCAATTCGACCTATGGGCTGCCTTGCTGCACCATGCCCGTGCCCCAGACCTGGTTCCATGGAAAGGTTGAACTTGCCGGGCGCGCGCTCCGCGCACAGGGTCCGGCTTTGACATCCATGCAGTCCC
>SKLO01000306.1 GCA_007123195.1 Verrucomicrobiales bacterium
CGTCATGGGGCGGCGGCCCCGTCAAATCTCTGCCCATGGGCAGCAGCCCTGTAGGTTGAATTGGCGCAATTCGACCTCCTGTGCGTGATGCGAATGCGCCGGCCCCGGGCCCACGAGCGGCGGTCCATTCGCAGAGGCCAAAAGCGGCCGTGAAGGAAGCAGGCGCAGGGAACGATCGTCCCGCACCCCGGTCGAATTGATGACAATTCAACCTACGGGCGCTGCGTCCGCGAGGCCTGGGGTAAGGCGGGACGTCATGGGGCGGCGGCTCCGTCAAATCTCTGCCCATGGGCGACAGCCCTGCAGGTTGAATTGGCGCAATTTGACCTCCTGTGCGTGATGCCAGCGGCTTGGTGCCGGGACCACGGTCAGGGTCCATTCGCAGAGGGCGAAAGCGGCCGCTAAGGAAACGTGGTCCGCTGGTGTCGCGGGCGCTCAACCACCGGCTACCGGATGGCACGCCGGCGGCGTGCGGGCGCAAGGGTCCACCTGCTCACCTGGCCGAACCGCCCACCGGTAGCGCCACCTGCGACTGCCGTCCATGCCGCGACAGTGACTCCGAAGACCCGCCCTTGACGTGCTTCAATGCCTTCTCCACGGTCGCTTCCACCGTGATGCCGGCGCGCGCGCGCAGGGCGTCCACCTTGCCGTGATCGACGAATTCATCCGGCCAGCCGATGCGCTCCACCGGGGTGGTGACACCGTTGCTCGACAGCAGTTCCATGACCGCGCAGCCAAAGCCGTTGTGCAGCACGTGATCCTCCATCGTCACCAGCACCCGGCAGCGCCGGGCGTGGTCAAGGATGACCTTTTCGTCCATCGGTTTGATGAAGCGCGGGTTGATCAGAGCCGTGGAATGCCCCTGCTGCTCCAGCTGCTCGTGCGCCCGGCGTGCCATCTCGAACATGTTGCCAAGCCCAAGCAACGCGATCTCGTCGCCCGCCTCCACCACTTCGGCCACACCGATCTCAAGCAGCTGTGGCTTGTCCTTCGGCCGGACCCCGGTGCCGGCGCCGCGCGGGTAGCGCACCGCGATCGGACCATCCTCATGGTGGTTCATCGTCCACAGCATGTCTACGAACTCATCCTCGTCCTTAGGCTGCATGTGCACCAGGTTGGGCACGTGACGAAGGTAACCGATGTCGAACAAGCCGTGGTGGGTCGGGCCGTCGTCACCCGACAAGCCGGCCCGGTCCATGCACATCCGCACCGGCAACCGCTGCAGCGCCATGTCGTGGATGATCATGTCATACGCCCGCTGCATGAACGTGGAGTAAATCGTCAGGAACGGCTTCAGCCCCTGGGTCGCCATCCCGCAGGCGAACAAGGCCGCGTGCTCCTCGGCGATGCCGACGTCGAAGTAACGCTCCGGCAGTTCCTTCTTGAACGCGCTCAACCCCGTGCCGCCGGGCATCGCCGCCGTGATTGCCACCAACTTCCCATCCTCCCTGGCAAACTCGGTCAGCGTCCTCGCGAACACCTGCGAATAGGTCGGGTTGCCCGCCGATGCCGTCTCGCCGGTCTCGACCTTGTAGGCGCCCAACCCGTGGAACTTGCCCGGATTCTCCAGCGCCGGCTGGTAGCCGCGGCCCTTCTCGGTGATGATGTGCAGGATCACCGGCTCCTTCTGCTCCTTCAGGAACTCCAGGGTCCTGATCAGGGCGCGGATGTCGTGACCGTCGATCGGCCCGTAGTAACGCATGCCGAACTCCTCGAAGATCACGCTCGGCAGCAGCAGGTGCTTGCCGCTCTGCTCGAACCGGCCCGCCAGCTTGCGCGCGCCGCTGCCCATCAGCCGCTCGAGCATGTTGGCCGCCTTGTCGTGCAGGTGGGTGAAGGTCTTGCTGGTCGCGATCCGGTTGAAGTAACCGGCGATGGCACCGACGTTGCGGTCAATGCTCCACTCGTTGTCGTTGAGCACCACGATGAATTTCTTGGTCGTGTGGGCCACGTTGTTCAAGGCTTCGAAGGTCGGCCCGCAGGTGAACGCCGCGTCGCCGGCCACGCACACCACGTGCTCGTCGCTGCCATTGAGATCGCGCGCCGCCGCCATGCCCAGCGCCGCTGACAACGCCGTGCCCGCGTGCCCCGCCCCGTAGCAGTCGTGTTCGCTCTCGGTCCGCAGCAGGAACCCGTTGAGCCCGTCCGGCTGGCGGATCGTGTGGATCCGGTCCCAGCGACCGGTCAGCATCTTGTGCACATACCCCTGGTGACTGACGTCGAACACGAACTTGTCCTTCGGCGTCTGGAACACCCGGTGCATCGCGATCGACAGCTCCACCACCCCGAGGTTCGGCCCCAGATGGCCGCCGGTGACCGACAGGCAATGGATCAACTCCTCGCGGATCTTCTGCGCCAGCAGCGACAGCTGGTCCTCGCTGAGCGCCTTGACATCCTCGGGACCGCGGATCGCGGGCAATTCCTGGTTAGAACAATCTGATTTCATCATCGTCTGCAGGCCATGACTGGTCGGGGGCCGGCTGCTTGCCGGCGACCGGCGGCGAAGCGGCCGGGTCTTCTTCGGCGGACGGCGTCAAGGCGCCGGGCGCCTGCGGGCGATCGCTGTCAAACGACGCCTCCAGGGTCTCCACCCTCAGCTTCGCCTGTTGAATACGCTCACGACAGCTGAACAGAAGCTTCATCCCCTCCTCGTAGTGATCGACCATGTCATCCAGCGGCAGCTGCTCCCCCTCGATCTTGTCGATAATCTCCTCCAACCGTTGCAGGGCGCTCTCGAAGCTCGGCCTGGCGGCGTCGGGCTCTTTTTTGGCGGTGGACTTGCGTTTCGAACTCATGACAGATCGGTCAATGCGAACAGCCAACGTCCACCCAACCCGCCGCCCCGGCAAGGAAAAACCCCGACCCGCTCCTACGGAGGGCGGCCAGGGGTGGATGATCCCGGGTGCCAGCCGCCGTTGCGGGCTCGGCGCCGGCGGTAATTCCGCAGCGGGACGGCTCACCGGCGGCGCCGTTCGGGGCTGCGACCCGGGCGGGTGGGTCCGGCGCCTGACCACGTTGGCGCTTGACGCTCAACCCTCTGTCGCCGGCGTGCAAGCAGCCCGGCCCGAGCGAACCAGACGAGACAGGATGAGCCCCCCAACCTCAGGGCCGCCACCCGGATCCAACCGTGGTCACCCCAGTCTGGCCCATCCTACCCCGCCGGGGTGGCCAGGCCGGTGAAGCCTGCCCGGCGCCGCCTCGGTGGTTGACTGTCAAAGCTCTGCCGCTAGTGTGGTGATCGCGAAATAGCTGGGTGAAATGCGCGAGGGATTTTTTTCAAGATCAAGGCGCGACGAGGGAGCGGATGATCATCCGCGACTGAGGAGCAACGCCGAGCTTGGGAAAAAGCACCGCGCTACGAAACCGATCGAGCGCCGCGAGCTGAATTTCAACAACTTCAATCACTTCATTTCATCCAGGGATTTCGCGATCACCACACTAGCGTGCAGGGTTGGCGCACCGTCCGGTGCGGAGTGCCGGGGCGGGATTCTCATCGAGACCCGCGCGACCAATTCCCGTCCGGCCCATCCGGACCGGAACCAACCGCCGCGCCCGCCATGCCCACCACCGACACCAGGCCCGAACCCGCCGACGCCACCAATGCCGACGCCAATGTCGGCACCACCCGCCACGGCGATCCAGCCGGCGCACCCCCGTCGCCGGCCAGCACCCGCCGCCGGCCGCGCCCGATCAAACGCGGCGCCGCCTACGTCAAGGCGCGCAAGATGCGCTTCGTGGCCCTGTTTGTCACCGTGGCCCACATCGCCGGTGCCCTGACCTCGGTCCAGGCGGTGATGGAAACCCGCACCGCCCAGGGTGCGATCGCCTGGGCGGTGTCGCTCAACACCCTGCCCTACGTGGCGGTGCCGGCCTATTGGGCGTTCGGCCGCACCAAGTTCAACGGCTACATCAAGAAGCGACGGGAATCGATGGAGGAAACCGACCCCGCCATCTCCGGCTTCATCGAGCGCGCCGGCGAGCTTGGATTCCTGGCCGACTACGCCAGCAGTGACGCCCGCCTGCATGCGCGGCTGGCCAACCTGCCGATCACCGTCGGCAACCAGGTCGAGTTGCTGCGCAATGGCAGCGAGATCTTCCCCTCGATCATGCAGGGCATCCGCGAGGCGGAGCATTACGTGCTGGTGCAGTTCTACATCGTGCGCGACGACGCCGTCGGCCGCCACCTGCAGAGCGAGCTGATGGGGGCCGCCCTGCGCGGCGTGCGGGTGTATTTCCTGTATGACGAGGTCGGCTGCTACAAGCTGCCGCGATCCTACCTGAACACCCTGCGCGAGGGCGGCGTGCAGGTGCGCGCGTTCAACAGCACCCAGGGCACCGCCAACCGCCTGCAGATCAACTTCCGCAACCACCGCAAGATCGTGGTGGCCGACGGTCGCCAGGCCTGGGTGGGCGGCGCCAACGTGGGCGACGAGTATATCGACATGCATCCGAGGCTGACGCCCTGGCTCGACGCCGCGGTGAGGGTGTGCGGTCCGGCGGTGCAGATGATCCAGGTGCCGTTTTTCGAGGACTGGTACTGGGCCAGCGGGGTGCAGCTCGATCTGGAGTGGGAACCGCGCGCGGCGGCCAACGGCGACTCGCTCAAGGTCGTGTGCCTGCCCACCGGCCCGGCCGACCGGTTCGAGACCTGTGCGCTGCACTTCCTCAACGCGATCAACGGCGCCCGCCGGCGGGTGTGGATCGCCAGCCCCTACTTCGTGCCCGACGAGCAGATCGTCAGCGCCCTGCAGCTGGCGGCGCTGCGCGGGGTCGACGTGCGCATCCTGATCCCCGAGGACTGCGACAACACCCTGGTGCGCCTGTCAGGATGGTCGTTTGTCGCGCCGCTGGAATCGGCCGGGGTCAAGGTCTACCGCCACACCGAGGGCTTCATGCACTACAAGGCCATGCTGGTCGACGACGACATCGGCGCGGTGGGCACCGCCAACTTCGACAACCGCTCGTTCCGCCTGAACTTCGAGATCACCATCGAGGTCCACGACCGCGGCTTCGCCTCCGAGCTGGAGCGCATGCTGCTCGACGACCTGGCCAACTCGCGGCTGTCGTCGGCGAGCGAACTGGCAGAGCAGGGGTTTCCGTTCCGGCTGGCGGTGCGGGTGGCGCGGCTGATGGCGCCGATCCAGTGATTGGCAGCTGCTGGCTGGGGCGCCCTCAGCCCCCTGCGTGGCCGCGGCCGATGCCCTCATAGTGGAAGCCGAGGTCGCGCATGGTGGCCGGGTCCAGCAGGTTGCGGCCGTCGAAAATGAACGGCGTGCGCATGCGCTGCTTGAGCGCGGCGAAGTCGACCTTGGCGTATTCCGGCCACTCGGTGGCGATGATCACCGCCTCGGCGCCGTCGGCCGCCTGCAGCGGATCCTCACAAAATGTCAAGCCGGCCGCGACCGGCAGTTGCCGCGCCTTGTCCATCGCGCGCGGGTCGTGCACCCGCACGGCGGCTCCCTCCTGGACGATCGCCTCGACCAACTGCAGCGCCACCGAGCTGCGCACGTCGTCGGTGTTCGGTTTGAACGACAACCCCCAGACCGCGACCGTCTTCTCGGACAGCACCCACAGCGCCTCGCGCACCCGCTCGATGAAGCGCTCAAGCTGGCGGCGGTTGATGTTCTGCACCTCTTTGAGCAGGTTGAACGGCAGGCCGAGTTGTTCCGAGATGGCAATGAACGCGGCCAGGTCCTTGGGGAAGCAGGAGCCGCCGTAACCGATCCCTGGATTGAGGAAGTGGCGGCCGATGCGGTGGTCCATGCCGATGCCCTCGGCCACCTTGAGCACGTCGGCGCCGCTCGCCTCGCAGATCAGGCTGAGGTGGTTGATGTAGGAGATCTTCAGCGCCAGGAAGCTGTTGGCCGCGTGCTTGATCAACTCGGCGCTGTTGATGTCGGTCACCAGCACCGGCGCCACGAACGGCTCGTAGAGCTTCTGCATCAGCGCCATGGCGCGCTCGCTGTTGGTGCCGATGACAATCCGGTCCGGTTTCATCAGGTCCTTCACCGCGCTGCCCTCGCGCAGGAACTCGGGGTTGCTGACGATGTCGAATTCCAGCCCCTGGCGGGCGTAGCGGCGGATGGTCTGGGCCACCTTCTCGCCGGTCTTGACCGGCACGGTGCTCTTGTCGACGATCACCCGGTAGTCCTTGAGCACGCCGGCGATCTCGCGGGCCACCTTCTCGATGTAGCTGAGGTCGACGCTGCCGTCGGCCAGCGGCGGGGTGGGCACGGCGATGAACACCACCTCGCCGAAATCGACCCCCTCCTCGGTGCTGCTGGTGAAGCGCAGGCGCCCGGCGGCGACGTTGCTCTGCACCATGTCCGCCAGCCCGGGCTCGTAGATCGGGATGTCGCCGGCCAGCAGCGTCTTGATCTTCGCCTCGTCGTTGTCCACGCACATCACCTCGTGGCCAACCTCCGCAAAACACGCGCCCGTGGTGAGGCCCACGTAACCGGAGCCAATGATGCCAATTTTCATGTCGAATTGCCGGCCCGGGCCGCCGTGGAAGGCGGCCTTGCCGTGCCCAACCTTAGAACCGCGCCCGACCCCCGCAAATCCTTTTCACCCAGCACCCCGGGCCTTGCCGCTGGTGAAAGGTTTCAACCCCAGTCGTCACCGCCGTCGGGCAGGCCCCCGACCGGACGCTCGAAAAAATAGGCCTCGACCACCTGCTCATCGAACGGCTCGGCCAGCTCGATGCGGTCGCGCCGATAGAGGCCGCGGTCGATGTCCTCAAGCCGGTCAAGCTCGGCCAGGCAGGCGTCGTCGATCAGGTAGACCTCGCCGTGGATCGCCAGCCCGTCGCCGGCCCGCTCCACCAGCCCCGGGTAGCCGCCCCAGTCGAACAGGCGATAGCGCGGCCGGGTGCGGGCGCGGCCGAGGAACCGCTGGCCGCGCAGGTAGTGGTCGTTGCTCAACCCGCGTTTGAGCGAGCCGTAGACAAACACCCGGGTCATTCCTCGTCGTCGTAGTCTGCGGCCGCCTCTTCGGCCTCGCGGGCCATGTCGGCGGAGCGTTCGGCCGCCGCCTGCACCGCGCTGATCAGCGCGCCCCTGAGGCCGGCCAGTTCAAGCGCCGCCAAGCCGGCGATGGTGGTGCCGCCCGGACTGGTCACCTGATCGCGCAACTGGGCCGGGTGCAGCCCCGTCTGCAGCACCATCTCGGCGGCCCCGGCCACGGTCTGGGCGGCGAACTTGAGCGCCTGCGGCTTGGACAATCCCATCAGGCAGCCGCCGTCGGCCAACGCCTCGATCACGGTGTAAATGTAAGCCGGACCGCTGCCGCTGGTGCCGGTGACCGCATCCATCAAGGCCTCCGGCACGCGCTCCACCAGGCCGACCGCTCCGAACACCGCCTCGATCTGGCCCAGCGCCGCCTCATCGACGTCCTCGGCGGGGCTGTAGGCACTGACGCCGCGACCGACCAGCGCCGGCGTGTTCGGCATCACCCGCACCACCGGCACGTTCTCGCCTGCGGCGTATTGCAGGCGGTCCAAGGACACCCCGGCGGCGATCGACACCACCAGCGGGCGGTGTTGCTCCAGCGCCGGGGACAGCCGGGCCAGCAGTGGTTCGACGTCGGGCGGCTTGACGCACATGAGAATCAACCGCCCCGGCGCGATGGTTTCGGCGGCGTCCCCCTCCACCCGGCCGCCGGTGCGGCGGGCCAGCGCCGCGGCCGACTCGGCGTGGGCGTCCACCAGCAGCAGGTTGTCGGGCGCCAGCGCGCCCGATCGAACCACTCCCTCGACCAGTGCCGAGCCCATTTTGCCGCAGCCAATGCATACAAGATCCATCCGGCGACCATACCCGCGCGATGAAGGTTGGGAAGGGAAAAGCCAGCCCCCGGAACCAGGCCATGCCCGGTCTGGCTTCGACAACCGGACCCGTTTCCCCTTCGGAACCTTTCAATGGAGTCGGGAGGTTCACCGGTTCACCGGTTCACCCTCCTGCTCAAGCCGAAGCCGCCAGCGACCCAGGCCGCGGCGAATGGCTTGGGCCGCGATCCAGACCCCGGCGAACATGGCTGCGTAACAGGCGAACAAGACCGCCCGGTGCATCGCCTCAACCTCGTCGGCCACCTCGGCGCGATCGATCATGGCTGCCGCTTGGGCGCCCATCCAGGCCGAGAACCACACGATCGGCAGGCTGCCGATCGCGCTCCCCAACACGTAGGCCGGCCGGTGCCAGCGCACCACCGGCAACAGCCAGCAACCGACTCCGAACGGGATCAGCGGTGCCAGTCGCAGACAAATCGCCAGCGCCCAGCTGCGCTCGCGCAACCCGTCGTCGGCGGCCTGCCAGCGTGGCCCGGCCCCGGCCGCCTGCAGCACCCGCCCGCGCAGCCATGCGCCGCCCATCTGCCGACCGGCCTCGGTGGCCAGCAACACCGCCAGCAGAGTGACGCCGGTGCCGACAGAGGGGCCCAGCAGGTAACCGGCGGCGGCGGCCACCGCGGTCAGGGGAAACATCGCCAGCAGCAGGCCGGCACCGGCACCGGCGAACAGCAGCACCAGCGCCCAGTGGGGCCACAACACGAGCATCTGGCCTTCGTCAGCCAGCCATTCGAGCACGATTTGTTGGAGTCCGATTCCTACGCCCATGTCTCTGGTTGCGGCGGTTGTTGATGATGGTGGTGATGCTGCACGCCCCAATCAGGATGACTGGCGCCGGGTGTCCCCGGTTGGATGCACGCGCGTGAACCGGAACGAACCGGCCCTGTGCGGCGACGCGATCGGTCAATGGGCGGGATCAGTCCAATTCAAGCACCCTCGGTCCCAGCAGGCCGATCTGCTTGGCCAGATTGGCCTCGGTCAACAGCAGCGCCGCCGCCAGCACCACCGTCACCACGGTGGCGAGGATGATCCACTTGTTCTGCATCAGTTCCTCCGGTTCCAGCTTGGCCGACTCCTCGCGCATGGCGTGGTGGAAATACACCCCCACGGCCGCCACCACCACCGGGAAGATCAACACCAGATTGTTGAACTCCTCGTAGACCGCCATCGCCACCCCGGCGCAGAAGCAGAACAGGTTGGCGTAGCAGATCATGGCGATGATGAGCTTGCGCTGGGTGTAGACACGGAACGACTTGCGGTAGCGGCCGCTGACCTCGGTGTCGTTAATGAAGCGGAACTCGGCGTAGCGCTTGCCGGTCATCAGCAGGGCGCCGAAAAACCACCAGGCCAACACCACCGACAGCGGCGGCACGTGATGGGGCGCCACCAGCGCGTAGTAGCCGAGCCACAGCCGCACGGGGTTGTTGAAGCTCTCGGCGATGACGTCGAGGAAGGCCCGATCCTTGAGCCGCGCCGGCGGCACGTTGTAGAGCAGGCCACTGACAAACAAGGCCGCCAGCGCGGCCACGTAGGCCCAGTTGAACCACAGCCACCCCAGCAGCAGGCCGACCACCAGCAGACCGGCCATCAGACCCCAGCACACCGGTATTTTGACCTTGCCGGCCGGGATGCCGCGCAGGCGCTTGGTCGGGTGCACGGCATCGAACGGGGCGTCGAGGATCTCATTGAGCACGTAGTTGGCCGAGGCCACCAGGCAGGCCGGGATCAATGACAACGCGGCCAGGCCGATGATCGCCGGCGTGACCTGCATGTCGAGCACGAGCACCAGGGCCACGGCGTGACCGAAGACGATGAAGATGTTCTTCAGCCAATGGGTCGGCCGACAGATGTAGATGTATTCCAACAGCGAGTTCATGCGATGCAGGGGTCCGGCCGGGCGGGCACGGACGGGCCGGTCCGAAGCCCGGGACCAGGCCCGGGAAGGATCGACTGCCCTATTACCCCGTCCTCCCGCCGGGGCAACGACGGATGTGCGCGTCTGGGTCGTTTCCGGCGGTGGGTCAGGGCGTGAGCGGCGCGGTGCGGCGGGGCTTTTGCCCAGGCGGGGCCTGCTGTCTTTGTCCCCCAGCGCGGGGCGCCGGCCCATCCGGGGCGCAGGTCGCTGGTTCCCCGCAGCTGCCACCTTCACGTCCCCCGTGCGCCCGCCGCGAATGAATCCCCGGCCCCACAACAGAGTGTCAGACACTTTGTAGGAATTTTACTTGCGGCCTGGTTGTGGCTGGTGGCCGGGGGCGTGGGCTTCGGCGGGGGGAGGGCTGTTTTAGCCGACCGGGCCCGGGCCTTTGTCGTCGCCGAGACGCTTGCGCAGGCTGTCGCGCAGGCGGTGCCTGAGCGAGCGGCGGGGGGCGTCCTGCAGGCGCTCCTGAAGGGTCGCCACCTTGGCCTCAAGCCGGGCAATGCGCTGGTCCCGCTTCTCCAGCCGGTCCTCGTATTTGGCCTTGAGCCCGGCGTCGCGAGCGGCCGCCTCGGCGTCGAACCGCTGCAGTTCGGCGGCCTCCGCCAGCAGGTGCCGGATCACGCCCTCGGACAGCACCGCATTGGGCTCGTCAACCCGGTGCCGGTGCGCCCGATCGAACGCCGCCGCCAGGTCCCGGGCCATGTGATCAATCGAGAACCTGTCCTCGATCCGCCGCCTTGCCTGCTGCCGGACGCGCGCCCGCAACCCTTCATCACCGATCACCCGGCGCAGCACCCCGACATACTGCCCCAACTCGTCCCCCGCCCCGCGGTCGATCAGGAAGCCGCTGCTCTCATCCACCAGTTCCCGCTGCCCGCCGACATCGCCGGCCACCACCACACACTCCATCGCCATCGCCTCGAACAGCGCCAGAGCGATGCCTTCCATCATCGACGGCAGCAGGTAGATGTCGGCCGCCGCCAACAGCTGCTTGATTTCGGCGTTGGATCGCGCGCCGATGAGCCGCAGCCGCCTGAGATCCTTGTCCCTTACAAAACGCTCCAGCCACGGCAGGTCCTCGCCGTCGCCCGCCGCCAGGCAGACGAAATCCAGTTCGGGATGATCCTGCTCGAGCCGCCGCATGATTGCCGCCAGCAGTTTGGGCTGCTTCTGGTAGACCATGCGTGCGGCGAAGAGCACCAGCACCTGGTCGTCGCCGACGCCGTGCCGGCGCCGCACCTCCCCTGCCACCGCCGGATCCCGCCGCCAGTCGCGCGCGTCGATGTTGGTGTGGCACACGGTCAGGCGCGACGCGCGGTGGCCGCGCTGCTCCACCCATCGCCGCAGGTGGCCGGAGGAGGTGATGGTCAGGTCAAGGTGCTCGCGGTAGAGGATCGACGAGCGCGGATAGCCGCCGTTGCGCCAGGATTCGTGCTCCACATGCAGGTAGTCGAGCAACGCCACCCGGGGATGCCGAGCGCGCAGGTAGGGCAGCATGCGGTAGCCGGCAAAACTGTGGGTCACCAGCACGGTGTCGATCTGCCGCGACTCGATCAACCCGGACACGAAGGTCGGTTGCTCGATCTCGGGCAGGAACGATGGCAGCGCGAACACGTCGGCCGTGAGTTCGCGCATCCGGTCGAGCCAGCGGTTGGCGCCCGGATCGGTGGTCACCACCGTGACGTGCATGCCCGCCTCGCGCTGCAGCCATTCGGTCACGTCGAGCGCGAACTTGTCGGCGCCGCCCATTTCGAGGAACGGCAGGATTTGCAATACCCGCCGGCCGCCGCCGCGGCCGGCGTCGATGCCCCGGTCCCGCGGTACCCGCAGCGGGTTCCAGGCCGGTGGTTGCCAGCGGAAGTCGCGGTAGAACGGCGCCCGTGGTTTGGGTTGCGGAAAGGCCTCGTGCCAACCGCCTTCATTGCCCTCGCCGACGCCTTGTGAGGCCGCCGCGATCCCGGCCGCAGCCGCGACCTCGAACAGCGGCTGCGCCACGCAGATGCCCTTCCAGCGTCCGTCGCGGCAATCGGCCAGCGAGTTGGTCGGCACGCCGTCGCTCGCCTCAAGCAGGCTGCGCCGCACCAGCATTGCCGGCCAGCCGCCGCTGGTGCGGCGTTGCCATTCCATCAAGCCGTCGCGCAACGAGACATCGAGGTCCACCGGCGGGCTTCCCCCGCCCTCCCCCGGCAGCCGCTGCAGGGCGGTGGCAAACCCCAGCCCGGGGTCGGCGTCCAACGCCCACAACAAGGTCTCCCAAGCCGTTGGCCGCGCCTTGACCGGTCCGTCTCCGAGCAACACGAAGGGTGCCGATCCCTCGCGCCAGTCGTCGACGACCTCAATCGCACGCAGGGTTTGACGTCCGGCCTCCCCGGCCGCCGCGAGGGTCCGGCGCAACACCGCGACGACCGGTGGGGCGGCGTCCGCGCCGGCGCCAAACACGCACGGATCGATCTCGGCCAGAGTCACTTGCATGATGACAAAAGAAGCTCCGCCCCGGCGGCCGGCGGCCACGTGCCGGAGCTTGGCCGGAACCGGCGCGCGCGTGGGGCGGGACAGGATTGAACTCCGACTGGACGCGGACCGGGGCGGGCTGTCAACCATGGTTCGCCCGTCCAGTCCAGGTCGGCGCTTCCCTGTTCAACGCCGCTGTGCCACCTTGGCGCCGATGAGTGA
>SKLO01000219.1 GCA_007123195.1 Verrucomicrobiales bacterium
AATGGGGGTCAGGGGTTGGACCGAGGGGTGGCTGATGGGCTTGGGTTGGGCTGGTGGGCTGGCTTGGGATGAGCTCCGGCACCCAGGATGGCTGCCGGCACGGTGGCGTCGTGGTCCCGGTGGTGGCGCCGGGTCGGGTGGGGGGACGCGGGACGATGTCCTGCCAGGGTCATGGATTGAAGATGCGGTCGCGTGATCGATGGGGCGGCGGCTTGGGGGGAATCCGGTGGCCTGGCCCAGTTTCACGGACCGGGGAGTTGAAGGCAACCCGAAAGGGCGGGCGATTTTGGGGCTGGCGATGGTGATGGGATGCGGTTGTTTTCGGTGGTATCGGCCCGCCACCGGCCAGGCGGGCCGGTGGCTGGATGGGGTCGATGGTCCTGCTCTGGATGATGACTCTCGGCCCGGGTCGTTTATGCAGGTGCCGGGGGGTCATGTGGGGCGGATGAAGTCACAAGACCGACGGTTCGGCGGGTCGGGTCTGGACTTTTTGCAGTGTTGGATCACAAACCGCTTGTGTGGCTTGCCGCGAGGTGGTTTTCTGGACTTCGCGCGCCCTGTGGTGCTCCGGCAAGAAGGCGCGCTCGTCAGGATTGCCTCTGCGGCTGCAGCCGCTGCTCATGATCCAAAACCCCATAGCCAAGGCCGAAGGCATCGGTGGCGCTGAAGTCCACGGACTTTCAGACTGGGAATTGTTGCCCGGAGCCACGGTGCGGGCGGCGCGGGTGGCGGGTCGATGCGGGCTGCGGGACCGGGCCGGATCGCAGGTGGATCCGTTTGAATTCGAGCAGCTGGAGCAGCGCCTGCTGCTGTCGGCGACCGATGCGGGCGCGGCGGCTTTGGCGGCTGGAGCGGGGGCTGACCAGGATCAGGGCGCGGAGGCGGCGGTGGTCGAATCGGCGTGGCAGGAGGGCGCTTTCGAGGGGGCCGGCGGCGGTTCCGGGGGCGGCTTCGGAGGGGACGATTTTTTCTTTGCCGGCGGCGTGGAGCAGCCGGGTTCGGAGGTGGGTGAGGACGGCTCCGAGGGGGCTGAGACCGACGCCGGACCGGACGGGTTTGCCTTGTCAAAAAGCGCCTTCAAGGGGGATGATGGTCACGGTTTGCAAGGTCATCACGACCCGGTGACCGACCCGGTTCCGGGGCTCGGCACGGACCCGAATGAGGGGGTCACGGAGGGGGTGGAAGCCGCCCTGGGGCAGTCGGTGGAGATCGATTTCGAGGGCGCTTCGGCGGTGGTTCAGGACCCGGATCTGCCGGTGTCGGAGCAGGCCGAGGACGGGGATGGCTCGGAGGGTGAGCCGGAGATTTTGGTGGGTGCCGCCTCCGCCGGGGAGGGGGTCGGCGAGGGCAGCCAGACGTCCGAAGGGGTGCTGGCAGCGGCGATGATTTTGCCGGAAGGGCTCGTGAGAGGGCTCTTGCCGGGCAGTGGAACGGGGCAGGTGATTGCGGCCGGCGAGGTGGTGTTGACCACCGGTCAGCCGCGTGATGGGCCCTGGCTGCCGGCCGACGCGGCAGTTGGAGGTGAGGGAGTTGTGGATATTGAATCGGATTTCGGCCTGGCCGGAGGGAGTGATCTTTGGGTCACGGCTTCCTCGGGACAGGCCTTTGTTTTGGGGGGTAGTGGGGCTGCGGACGGGTCGGTGGCGCCGCGGCCGACGATGATGGTGGAGGATTTGCAGGCGGCCGGCCAGGCCGGTGCGGCCGGGGTGACGGTGGCGGCGGGCGAGGTGCTGGGAGGATCGGGAAGCCTGGCGGGGGTACTGGTGAACCAAGGGGTGCTGAGCCCGGGCCACAGTCCCGGCACAGTGCAGGTGGAGGGCTTGAACAACCAGGGCACGATGTTGATCGAGCTGGCGGGAACCGGGGCGGGTCAGTTTGATCGGATCGAGGTCACGGGACTGGCGAGACTTGGGGGTGTGCTGGAGGTGCAGTTGCTCGGTGGTTTTGTGCCGACGGTCGGGGATGAGTTCGAGTTCCTGACCTTCGACGAGTCGATCGGTGACTTCGCGGGATTTGCCGGTCTGACCTTTGACGATACCCCCGGGGCGCAGAAGTTCCTGGAGCCGGTGCGGACCGCGGATGGTTACAAGCTGGTGGTGTTCGAGCAGTCGACCGGGGCGTCGTTCGGGGGCATCACCCTGGGGTCGGCGAGCCAGGTGATGATCGATGCGGTGTCGCAGTTGCTCGACGGGTCGGCGGCGCCCGACGTCGAGGTGAGCTTCACCGGCACGGTGGATTTCGAGGGAGTGTCGGCGCGGGGTGAGTTCGGCTTCCGACGCATGGACGGGCAGACCGCGGTGCTGGGGCGGAACATCAATGTGCGGCTCGGCGACGGCGGCGCGCTGGCCGGCATCGAGGACGACACCGGGGTGCGCTTCAGCGGGGTGGAGTTTGCGGCGGTGATCCTGGATGGCGATGGGGGTTACGCGTTCTCGGCCGGCGGGGTCGGTTCGGTGATCGGGGTTGCGGGGCTGACGCTGGTCGGTCTGCTGGAGGGTGGGAACAACACCACGGGGTCGGACATTGAGGAACTTGAGCTGACGGCCGACGGGATGAGCGCGACCTTGAACGTGGTGGCCGGGCAGGCGCGTTACTCCGGGTCGGTGACCTTCGGCACGGTGGCCGGCAGTTTGAGCGGGCAGGTGGAGTTCGAGGTGGACGAGGACGGGATCGGGTTTGCGATCGACGGGGCGTCGGCGTTTGTCGGCGACCAGGCCGGCGGACGTGGCCTGGCGGTGGCGGTGGGTGAGGCGCTCGGCTTTGTCGACCTGCGAGAGGATGGCGGCGGGTTCGCGCTGCGCGGCACGGGCGCGGGATCGTTGCAGGGGTTTGAGGATCTCGGGTTGAGCGCCGCGGGTGACTTCGAGGTGGCGGTCAACACCACCGGCGAGGCGGTGACGGACAAGGAGGTGGTGGCCGGGCGCGAGTTGACGGTGGCGGCGGACACCGCCGGGGTGACCGTCACGAATCTGGCGCTCATTTTGCCGGGATTGATTATTGAGGGCGACTTCGGGTTCACCCAGGCGGGTGCGCTGGTGCTGTTCTCGGCCACGGACGCGCGGGCGCTGCTGGGCGACGACAAGGGGGATGGCATTTCGGAGAACGACGTCGGCCTGCTGCTGTCGGGCGTCACGGTGGACGGGCTGCTGCGGACTTCGGATGAGACCCACGCGCTGGCCGGTGAGGGCGAGGGTTCGCTGGTGGGGCTGTCGGCGGAGCTGGTGTTGAGCGGCACACTGGTGCTGGAGCGCAACACCACCGGCGAGGCGATCGACCAGCTGATGCCCTCGGGCCGCACGCTGGTGCTGGCGCCGGGGGCGAATTTCACCCAGGGCTCGGTGCTGCTGGTCACGCCGCTGGGTGAGGTCAGCGGGATGCTGTCGTTCGAGTTCACCGGGGGCAAACTGCTGGTCGGTGGCCAG
>SKLO01000276.1 GCA_007123195.1 Verrucomicrobiales bacterium
ACGGACGTGGCGCTGATCCTGACAACCACCCAATCCGCGACCGTGATCCGCTTCGGCCCGCAGCCGGACGAGGGCACCGGCATCGTCGGCATCGTCGGCACCGGCAGCCCCGGCGCCCGCCACATCGCCGTGCTCCACGACGACGCCGCCGGCGACGGACGCCCGTTGGCCGCCACCCCGGTCGAGATCACCGGCGCCGGCACCGACGATCGTTACGCGGCCTTCTACCACGACATCGTCGCCACCGGCCCCGGTCACTGGGGAACGATCCTGCCCAACACCCTGCCCGGAGGCCTGCGCCGGATTGAGATCCGCTCGGCCACCGACGGCGCCCTGCTCGATGAACGGGTCGAGCCGGATGGTGTTGCCGGCACCATCGATCCCGACGGCGGCCTGACCCCGATCCTGCTCGACGTCGACGGGGACGAGGCGGTGTTCCTGCCCGGCGGCGATGCCGGATGGCATGAGCCGGTCAATTGGAGCACCGGCACGGTGCCCGACGGCGCGGGCGCAAGCGCCTTGGTCAACGCGCCCACGCTCGGCAACCGCAACATCGAATTGTCCCAAGCCACCACCATCGGCGAGCTGCGCTTTCACCAGGGCGACACCCTGTTCCGCAACCGCCTGCGCAACGCCGACGGCGGCGGGTTGACGTTCGACGGCGGCGGCCAGCCGGCATTGGTCAGGGTGGACGGCGACGGCGGCGGCCACGTGGATTTCGATGTTTCATCCGGCGTCAACCTCGCCACCAACCTCGTGCTGCAGGTCAATCCCGTGGACGGCGATCCACAGCAAGGCGGTCTGCGGCTGCAGCAGGACTGGTCCGGTCCCGGCGGATTGATCAAGCAGGGCCACGGCCTGGCCTCCCTCACCGGCGGCGACAAGACCTTCACCGGCCCCCTGACGATCGAACAAGGCGTGCTGCGCGTTACCGGTCCTGCCGTGCCCACCAAAACCTCGGGCGTCACCGTGCTGCCCGGTGGCCAATTGCGGCTGGTGTCCGGTGGCAGCGTCGAGGAACCGCGTGTGCATCACTTCGGCGGCGGCGCCATCTCGCTGGCCGGCATGGGCCGCAGCCAGGACCTGCCCGAGGGGCAACAACTCGGCATCCTCGGCGCGCTGCGCTACGACCCGGTCGACAACGACAACCTCGCCACCCTGGTCAACGACCTGCAACTCACCGCGCCCACCGACGTCCACGTCGACGGCACCCGCAACACCCTGGTGCTCGAGGGTGCCCTCCACGGCCCGTTCGATCTGGTCAAGACCGGCGGCGGCACCATCGTGCTGGCGGCTGACAGCCCGGGTTACACCGGATCCTTCCATGTGGTCAATGGCCCGTTGCAGGTGAATGCCTCGTTCACCACCAACGCCATCGTGCTCGATGACAACGGCGTGCTTGCAGGCTCGGGCTCGGTCGGCACCATCACCGGCAGCGGCACCGTGTCACCGGGATCGGCCACCCTGACGGCAGTCAGCAGCGCCGCCGAACGGATGCGGTTCGTGCTCTCCAATGCAACCGGCCAACCCGACGGCAACGGCCTGCTCCACCTCACCGCTGCCAACCCGCTGCCAAGTGCGCCGGCGCGGATCGACTTGTTCATCGGCGCGGAGCAGGTGCAGCCGCTCGACCGTTTTGTCGGCGGCCTGCGGGTCCCGGCCGGGCACAACCTCGCCAACGCCCTGGCCGCCACCGATGTGCGCCTGTTCCTGACCGATGACGAAGGAGACATCGAGCATCTCGGCCAAACCTACCGCGCCGCCGGACCGGCCGACGGCCTGACCTGGACCACCGTCAGCCTGCCCGATGGCCAGGGCACGGCGCTCGAAGTCGGGCCGGCCGATCCGCCCACCGGCTTTCAACTCTGGCGCCTGCAGTCGTTCCCCGATCCAGACGACCTCAACGACGACGCCGTGTCCGGACCGGACGCCATGGTCGCCGGCGACCTGGTGCCCAACCTGCTGCGATACGCCCTCGACCTCGGCCCGCAGGACCCCGCCGCCCCGCTGTTGCCGCGCCTCACCGATTCCACCGATCCCACGCCGCAGCTGCGGTTCCGCTACGATCCTGACAAAAGCGACCTCGCTTGGATCGTGCGCGGCTCAAGCGACCTGCTGGCCTGGCCACTGGTGCTGTTCGACAGCCGCCACGACCCGCCCCCGGCCACGGACAGCGACGGCTGGTCGCTGGTCCCCGGCCCGCTGCCGGAAGACGGGGATCGCCTGTTCATGGTGCTTGAGTTGCTGCTGCTGGAGCCATGAGCCGGGACCGCCAGGTTCAGGCGTTGAACCCAAGCCCGGGCGTGGGCATGCCCCCCCGCGTTGCGGGTTGGCGATATACCATTGGCGGCAGCCCTGTAGGTTGAATTGGCGCAATTCGACCTCCTGTGGGTGGTGCGCACGACATCGTGCCGGGACCATGGGGCGGTTTCATTCGCTGGGGGCGAAAGCAGGCGTCAAGGAAGGGGGCGCAAGGAACGAGCCGCCCGCACCCCGGTCGAATTGCTGCAATTCAACCTACGGTCGTTGCGCCCGCGAGGACCGGGATGAGGCGGGGCGTCATGGGGCAGCGGTCCGATGCGCTGGCGCCGGCCAACGGCGGCAGCCTCGTAGGTTGAATTGGCGCAATTCGACCTCCTCTACGTCATCGCTTCATACCTGGCGTGGTGCGTGCATCTCAGGTCTCGGCCGGTTCGCCTACCTCCTGGTCGCGTTCCCAACCCTCGTGTTCCAGGACGATGCGCTCGATGGCCACCGACTCGCGGTTGGCGTCCAGCTCCGGCAGCGCCTGATACTCGGCCACCCAACACCGGTGGACCTTGAAGGACATCACCACGGTTCCCTGCAGGTTCAGAAGCTGGATCACGACGTCCTTGCGGAAGTCTTTCAATGACACGCCCGCGTCACCAGCGGGATTATAGACCTGGTTGGCCCATTGCTCGAAGGTGGCATCATGGGTGAGCCCGCGCTCGATCACGACGGGTTCGAAGCTGGAGAGCCCGGGCGCGACGCGCTGGCGGCTGCTGTCGCCGCCATCACGGCTGTGCACCGGCTGGGTAATCCGCCTCAGCGGGCTGACCCTGGTGACACCGACCACCGGCTTGCCGTCGATGATGACCCTGAACTTGAAATTTCGATACGGGTCGTGCCGATGCGCGTTGACGCTGAATCCGCTCATGATGGTCCTCCAGATGTCTCCGATCCTGCAACGTTTCACGATCGTGGCACCTTGCAGGCGGTTTCGACCCTCACACATCACACACTTCGGCGGCGTGGCGCAGGGCGAGGATGGGATCATCCCAGGTGGGGATGAACTCCTGGGCCACGAATCCCTCGTAACCGGTGTCGAGGATCGCCTGCATGATCGGCTGGTAGTTGATCTCCTGGGTCTCGTCCAGCTCGCCGCGGCCGGG
>SKLO01000157.1 GCA_007123195.1 Verrucomicrobiales bacterium
GAATTGTCGACCGCCGGGGCCCTGTCGCCGGCGGCCGTCGATTACTGGCGGCACCAGCGGCGGCGACTCGCGCACGGCTTGAACCGGGTGACGCTCCCGGGGTCCGACTGCGGATGGCGTGACCGGCGCCTGCTGACGGCTTTGCTGCTGCCGGGCCGGGCGATCGGCCGACTGCTCTCGATCGATGACCGCATCCGTCGCAGTGGCCGGTTCCTCGATGTGTGGGGGCGCCGCCGCCGCCGGTCAGCGAGCGGTCTGCGGCTGGCGGCCGCCGTCCTGCGGTTGGCGAACCCGGACGGCCGGGCCGACAACTGGCCGGCCGCGCTGAGGCTGGCGAGGAATTGGCGCGGGCGGTTGACCACCTGGTTGCTGGCCTGCGACCCCGCCACCGACGAGCGACTGCGACGCTGGTGGGGCTTGGCGATGGAATTTTCCGTCACCGGCCGTAACGGGGTGCCGGTGGCCGGGCCGGATCTGGAATCCATCGAACGGGTCCGCCGTCGTTGGACCGGGGTCACGTTGCTGGCCCGGGCGAACGCCGGGGCCAAGGGTCGCTTGAAAGACGACCTGTGGCACGCCCTGACGACTGCGTGAAGATCTCGCGGTCGGACCTTGTCCCGGTGGGTCGGGTTGGGTGCTCTTGTCTTGTCAGGGACGGACGGGCTGGTTGCGGAAGCGGGTTTCGCCGACACTGCTGGCGGCGGTGTGCAGGATCCGGTTGCCGGCAGGGTCGAGCACGATGACGGCGTAGTCGGCCTCGGTCTCCAATTCCCAGGCGGACAAGACGGGCTCCGAGGCGGTTGCGGGCCGGTCGGGGTCGTCGCCGGAGTCGCGGGGTTCGAGGCGCACCAGGGCGATCAGTTGGCCTGACCCGCTGGTCACGCGCAGGGCGTGGCCGCCTTCAAGTTCCCGGTGCTCGAACTCGGATTCTTCGCCATCGGCGCCGCTGAAGCCGTGGTCGTTGTCGATCACCACCGCTTCCGCGGCGCCCTCGAAGCGGTTGGCAAAAGCGACCACGGCGGTGCAGTCCAGCGCGCGCAAGGCGGTCATGGCGCGGGCCTCGGGCAGGGTGGCGTGGTTGCCGGCAAACAGGACGCCGTCGATGCCCGACAGCCGGAACGCGGGTTGCGGACTGCCGCTGACGACGAAGCGGTTGCCGACCACGACGAAGGGGCCGCGGCGGCCGGCGTCGGTGGCCTGGTTGGTGATGACCGGGATGCCGGTGCCGGCTTCCATGACGTTGCCGGCGACCAGCACGCCGCCGGCGACGCCGGCGCCGCTGACGGGCATCCACAGCAGCCGGCTGCGGCCGCTGGTGTTGTTGAGGATGCGGACATTGGCGCTGCTCCAGCCGGCGGCGTATTGCTCGATGTTGAACACGCCGCGGCGGATGTCGCGGAAGTCGCACTGCTCGACCAGCACGTCGCGGGCGTTGGCGATGGCGACGCCCTGGCGGCCGAGGTGGTGGAAGCGGCTGCGGCGCACCACGACGCCCTGGCTGCGGATGTAGACGCCGTCGCCGAGCACATGTGAGGCGCGCACGTCCTCGATCAACACGTCGCGGGCGCCATCGATGTCGAACGCGTGCTGGGCCTCGCGCGCGGCGTCCCAGGCGTCGGCGTCGGTGCCGGCTTCGTCGTGCGGGCCGCGCACGGTGAGGTTGCGCAGGGCGATCAGGCGGCTGTCGCGCCCCACCCGCCAGTGGGCGCGGTTGCGGACCTGCAGGCGCGGACCGTCGTCGATGCGGTCGAGACTGCGGAAGGTGGCGCCGTTGCCGTCGATGACGATCCCTTGTCGATCTGCAAGGGTCAGGGTGCCCTCGATGCGGTAGCCGGCGTTTTCGGGAAAACGAATCACCGCGCCGTCGGGCACCTGGTCGATGAACTGCTGCAAGGCCTCGGTGGCGTCGGTCTCAAGGTCGGCCGGGATGGTGTCGGGCACCTGGTGGACCGGCAGACCGGAGTTGTCCCACGCGAGGATGGAGCCGGGGTTCGATGCCCGCTCCTGATCACCGGCGTCGGCGGCGCGTGCGGGCGGCGCGAGCATGACCACCGCCAAGGCGGCCAGTGCGGTGAATGCAACTGGCAAGGCGATGGACCAGGCCGTGGAGCCCGCAGGCGGATGGAATTTTGAATTTTGAGTTTTGAATGTTGAATTGGGAGGGTGGCGCGGTGGTGGTTGGGGGGATGGTGACGGGTCGACGGAGGACGGAGGGTGGCGCGGGGTGGGTTGGGGCGGACGTGCCCGGCCAGGGCTGGGCGTTCCCGGGCGGATGACAGGGGACGGGGGCATGGCGATGTCTGATTTCCTCATCGGGAAGTAAATTGACTTGTGCTTGCAGATGAAGGAGCAAGGGGAACCAAGTTCAAGCACGGGAAGGCACAGCTGCCTTCCCAACTTCCCCTCGGTATAGTTCCGGCTGGCCGGTTATGGTGCTGAAGGTGATGTGGTTTCTTTGGACGGAGGGCGTGCTGGAGGAGGTGTCGCCCGTCGTCAGCGTTCGTGCGGTCGTCAGGCGCTCGGGGGATTCCCCTGCCGCGCTCAGCGGCCGGTGCTCATCGGTCGCTTTCGCTTTCAGGCTCGATCACGACTTCGCCGTCGATCCTGGCAATGACCCAGGATACGCCGGGTTCACCGCGCAGGTGGATGGACTCGAGCGGGTTGTTGTCGTCGCGGCTGAACAGGCTGACGCGGAAGGCGTCGAAACTGCGGGCGCGGCGGCCGGGGCCGCCCCAGCCGAAGCGGCCGCTGTCATACCAGCCACCGATGCCTTGCTCCAGGGTCTCCCACTCGCCGTCGACGCGCAGCTCGATCCTCCAGCCGGTGTCGGGCTGGCGCTGGTTGGGGTAGCTGCCGGACAGCAGGATCAGGTTGGCTTCGACCGGCTGGTCCCACTCGGCCAGCCACCAGATGGGATCGCTCTCGGCGACGACACCGATGGTGGCGCGGTGCTCGACCCCGAACTCGTGCCATTCGCTGTCGGCGATGAAGGCACCGGCGGAGGGATCGAAGATCATGTGGTGTGGTTCGCCGCGCAGGCCGTGGCTGTCGGTGGGCATGTTGCTGGAGATGGTGGCTTCCAGCAGCAGGTTTTCGACCTCGGCGGGCAGTTGCACGCGGGCGGGATCGACGTAGCCGGGGGTGGGCGCGCCGGCGATCAGGGTGGCCTCGGGATGGTCGGGCGGCAGGTCGTAGCTGAGGTAGGCGAGCAGGTCGATCATGTCCTGCTCGGTCATGGCTTGCTCGAGGCCCTCGGGCATGAACGACACCGGGGCGGTGACGATCTGGGCGACCTGGTCGCGGGCGATGGTCTCGGATTGTCCGCCGATCATCTTCAGCACCACGCGCTGGTCGTTTTCCTCGGCGATCATGCCGGCAAGCACGCGGCCGTCGTGCAGGGTGACGGTGCGCA
>SKLO01000175.1 GCA_007123195.1 Verrucomicrobiales bacterium
CCGGCGGTGCCGTCGGCGTCGGCACAGGCGCAGACCCAGGTTCAGTTGCAGGGCCAGGTGCCGATGCCGACCCAGGCGCCGGCGCCGGCACGGACCTACCCGCAGTTGGGCGGCGAGTATGTTGTCATCAGCGGCGGACCGGCGGTCCGGCGCTGGGAGGACCTGCGGCGGCCATCGGAACAGCACGACCGCTGGTGGGGCAATTTCATCCGGCCGGCAAGGATGCGGTTTGAGGAATTGCGCGAGCAATACGGCCCGCAGGCGCCGATTACCTGGCTGGTCTACCGGGAGGGCTATGTGCGCCGCGCCCGCGAGGAGGGGCGGCCGTTGGTCGATTTCGTGGTGTCCGTGCGCGACCGCCATCAGGTGCGGTTGATCTGGTTCGACAGCGGGCAGGAGGTGATCGACTACCTCAATCGCGGCCAGAACCGGTCGTCGATGCCGATTGTCGGGCTGGAGTTTTTCGGTCACTCGAACAAGCACTGCTGGATGTTTGACTACAGCAACGACAACCTCGGGGTCAGCCGGTCGTGGTTGCATGAGGACGAGTTCAGCCGGCTGCGGCGCGGGGCCTTCGCGCGCAACGCTTATGTGCGCAGCTGGGGGTGTCACACCGCCGAGAGCATGAGCGCCAAGTTCCGGCGCCACACCGGCGTGACCATGATCGGGGCGGTGGGCAAGACCGACTACCGGGCGCTGGCGGACGGCATCCTGCCGGTGATCAGCGACGGCGGATACTGGGTCTACTGATCCCTGTTCCGGCTTGCAACGATCGGGGTTGACTGCCTTGTTGGCGCTGGCCCCGGAGGGGCCGTTGTTTTTGCTGTCATGACCTTCGACCAACTGCACCAGCTTTACCACCTGCCGCTGTTCGACCTGTTGCGCCGGGCGCGCGACGTCCACGAGGCGCACTGGCCGGCCGATGAAGTCCAGCTTTGCACCCTGCTTTCGATCAAGACGGGTGGTTGCTCGGAGGATTGCTCCTACTGTGCCCAGTCGGCGCGCTACCAGACCGGGGTGGACGCCGGCCGGTTGATGGCCTGCGAGGCGGTGATGGAGCGGGCGCGCGCGGCGCGGGCCAGCGGCTCGACGCGGTTCTGCATGGGCGCGGCGTGGAAGGGCGTTCGCAGCGGCACCCGCAAGTTCGACGAGGTGCTGGAGATCGTGCGCGGGGTCAGCAAGCTGGGCATGGAGGTGTGCGTGACGCTGGGCGAACTCGGCGCCGACGAGGCGCACCAGTTGCGCGAGGCGGGGGTCACGGCCTACAACCACAACATCGACACCTCGCCGGAGCACTACCCCAACATTGTCAGCAGCCACACC
Source organism: Verrucomicrobiales bacterium (assembly GCA_007123195.1). GTDB lineage: Bacteria > Verrucomicrobiota > Verrucomicrobiia > Verrucomicrobiales > SKLO01 > SKLO01. Next base: position 1,324 of record SKLO01000175.1, read on the forward strand.
TTCGACGACCGGCTGCAGACCATCCGCCACGTCCAGCAGGCGGGCATGTCGGTCTGCTGCGGCGGCATTGTCGGCCTGGGCGAGACGGTGGATGACCGGTTGCGCATGCTGGAGGTGCTGTGCGGGTTCAATCCAGCGCCGGAGAGCGTGCCGATCAACTCGTTGATGCCAATGCCGGGCACGCCGCTCGAGGGAGCGGCGCCGGTCGAGGTGTTCGATCTGGTGCGGCTGATCGCGGTGGCGCGCATCGCGCTGCCCAAGGCCAAGGTGCGGCTGTCGGCCGGGCGCACCCAGTTGACCGAAGAGGGGCAGACGCTGTGTTTTTTCGCCGGCGCCAACTCGATTTTCTACGGTGACAAGCTGCTGACTGCGAGCAATCCGCAGGCCGAGCAGGATCTGCGGTTGCTGCAGCGCCTGGGAATGACGCCGCAGCGCCCCGACCCGGCGCAGGCGCCGCCGCCGGCCGATCCGGCGCGGCCGCTGGGGCCCTGTGGGTTGGCACCGGCCGTGGCCACGGCTGATGCCGGTGCCGGGGCCGGCGAGCGCGGGGAGCGGTCGGTGGCCGCGGCTTCGTGAGGGCCGGCGGGTGGCCATGCGGCGGAAGACGGGGATGTGCCCCGCATAGCCGTGCGCAGCACCTCGACGGGGATGTGCCCCGCATAGCCGTGCGCAGCACCTCGCCTGGATGACGGGGGCGATTTCCGAGTGGGCCCAGCCGTAACTGGCGGGGTGGCGGTGGCGAGGCCTGCTCACCCCCGCTTTCCCTGGGACTGAAGCCGTGCTATCGTGACGGGTTTATGCCGCGCGACACCTACACTTGGGAACGTTACAGCAGCGCCACCCCCGGCTACCGCAATGATGACGGTGTCAGCCTGCGCTGGTGGGCGGTGCTGGCCGTGGTGCTTTCGGTGGCGCTGCACGGCGGTCTTTTTTACCTGTTCAACGTGATGGAGGTCCACCTGCCGCTGGCGCGCACGGACCAGCCGCCGCCGTCGATCCGGGAGCGGCTGACGATCAGCCAGGAGTTGCTGCAACAACAGGCGGCGGTGGTGGAAATCCCGCAGATGGATGACGTCGGCCGGCCGGATGTCGAGGCCTTCACTCCCGACCTCGATCGCTACGACGTGCAGGATCTGGTGCCCGAGGACGAGGCCATGCGCTTCACTCCGGATGTATCAGAGCCGGCCAACCTGATTCGTGAATCCTTCAGCGAGACGCCTGGCGCGGTGCAGTTCTCCGATTCTCTGGAGGCATTGTCGGCCGAGATCTCCGGGCTCGATGTGGGCGAATCCCTGCAGCAATTGAAGAACGAGGTGCTGCTGCAGCCGGCCATGTCCGACCAACAACTACGGCTGGATGCCGGCACGTTGGACGTGTCCGACCCGGGGCCCGAGCGCGACCTGTTGCAGGAGGCGACCCAGGTGGCGGGCGGCGGCGACGACGATCGCATGGCCGGATTTTCCTCGCTCGACCAATTGCTGGGGCAAGGCGGCCAGCTGGCGGCCGGCACCGATCCGATCCTGATGCCGACCGACCTGTTGTTCGGCTACGACAGCGCCGAGTTGATGGAGGGCGCCCGCCTGAGCCTGATGAAGCTGGGCATGCTGATCATGCGCAACCCGGACTCGGTGTTCGTGATCGAGGGTCATACCGACACCTTCGGTCCCGATGAATACAACATTGAACTCAGCCGCCGGCGGGCGCAGGCGGTCAAGACCTGGTTGGTGCAATCATTGAGGATCGACCCGGGCCGGATCGAGACCGTGGGTTATGGCAAGAGCCGGCCGCTGGTGAATCCCGATGGCACACCCGAGCAGCAACAGCTGAACCGGCGGGTTGAGATCGAGGTCAAGCCGCGGTGATCGGCCGCCGTCACCCGGTCACCCCCCATTGGCGGTCTTGTCTGGTTCCGCTCCCTTTTACACCCGTGGTTGACTCCGATCCATCCCGCCCGTCAGCGCCGAAACCGGCGTTCCGGCCGGCGTCGCCGCCCTCCGGGCCCGCCAGGCCGGCTGGCACCGTCCCAGCGCCCACGGAGCGAGCCAAACCGCCGCGGGTGCAGTCGCCGCCTGCCTTCGACCG
>SKLO01000443.1 GCA_007123195.1 Verrucomicrobiales bacterium
CGCGGCTCGGCAGGGACGCCTCGCCCTACCCCCGTAGGGGGATCCGGCTCAACCGCCGGCTTCACGAAGCTCCGGGATTTGGCAACGGAATCCAACTGCCAGGTGCCAGGTCGTCGGGCAGTTCGTAGGGCCCGAAGCGGCTGCGGTGCAGCGAGGTAACGCGGGCGCCGCAGGCGGCGAACATGCGCTTGACCTGGTGGTAGCGACCCTCGGTGAGGGTCAACCGGACCCGACCCGGGGCCTCCGGACCGGCGGCCGGGTCGAGTTCAAGCCGCGCCGGGGCACAGGGTTTGCGCTCGCCCCGCAGCAGCAGCGTGCCAGCCGCGAACAAGTCCACCCAGACCGGATCGGGCTGCCGATCGAGACCGATCTCATAGCATTTTTCCCAGCCGCTGCGGGGCGATGTCCAGCGGTGGATCCAGTCGCCGCGGTCGGTCACCAGCAGCAGACCGCTGGTGTCCAAATCGAGCCGGCCCACCGCTGCCGGGGGTGGTTGGCGCCGGAACCACGACTCCGGCAGCAGGTCGTAGACGCTCGGCCCCTCGGCCCGGTTGTGGCTGCAGATGGTGCCGACCGGCTTGTGCAGCATGGCCAGCAGACCGTCCGGCCAAGGCACAGGTTCGCCATCAACCAGAGCCTCGCGCGGATCGATCCGGAGTCCGGGGTCCTCGACCACGCTTTCCTTGCGATCGGTCAGGCGGCCGCGGCGCAGCCAGTCGCGCGCCTCCCGCCGGCTGCAGTAGCCGTAGCGGGCCAGCAACTGGTCGGCCCGCAACGGCGCGGGACGTTTTGGCCCGCTCCCAACGGCGTCGGTTCGGCTGGCGCGGCTCATGAACCTGGGCCTTGAACCTCCCGCTGTCTGATCCGCTTCGGCGCAGGATCGTCACGGTCACGCAGTCGCGCCACCTTGCCGCCGATGCCGCGCGCGTCGATGTTCTCGATCACCACCCCGTGCACGTCGCCCTGGATCTCGGTGGCCGCGGCCCAAGGCGCAAAGCCCTGGCCCCATGCAGGAATCAAGGCAGCGAGCCAGGCGACGGCTGGGCGGGTGATCGCTGTCGGACGGTGCATCGCCATCAGGGGACGAATCGGCGGCGACCGCCAGAGGACCGGTGACCCCCGGCATCCCCGCCCGGCCGGCGGCAGCCACCGGGCGGGGAGCGGAGTCGCTGTCGGCGGGTCACTCGGCGAACTGAGCGTCGAACACGATGTTCGATGGCGGGAAGTCGACCCGCTTGCAGAACGCGGCCGATTCGGCGGCGCCATGCTCGCGGTCCATGCCGCCGTCCTCCCACTCGACCGACAACGGGCCGGCGTAGCCGATGTCGTTGAGCGCGCGGATGATGAGTTCGAAGTTGATTTTGCCGCGGCCGACCGACTTGAAGTCCCAGTAGCGGTTCGGCTGGTGGAAGTCGACGTGGCCTCCGAACACGCCGGCATCGGTGGGGAAGTCCGACCAGTAGGCGTCCTTCATGTGGACGTGGAAGATGCGGTCGTGGAACTTGCGGATGAACTTGACGTAATCGACGCCCTGGTAGCCGAGGTGGCTGGGGTCGTAGTTGAAACCGAACGCCGGATGGTGGCCGAGGGCCTCGAGCGCGCGCTCGGCGGAGGCGATGTCGAAGGCGATCTCGGTCGGGTGCACCTCGAGCGCATACTTGATGCCGAGGCTCTGGTATTCGTCCATGATCGGTCCGAAGCGGTTGGCGAAGTCGTCAAAACCGCCCTGGATCTGGTTCGGCAGCACCGGCGGAAACGAGTAAAGCAGGTGCCAGATGGAACTGCCGGTGAAGCCGTTGACCACGTCGACGCCGAATTCCTTGGCGGCGCGCGCGGTCTTCTTCAGCTCCTCGGCGGCGCGCTGACGCACACCCTCGGGATCGCCTTCGCCCCAGATGTAGTCCGGCAGGATCTGCTGGTGGCGGGCGTCGATGTTGTCGCAGACCGCCTGGCCGACCAGGTGGGTGGAAATGGAGAACGCCCTCATGCCGTGCTGGGCGAGCAGGTCGCGCTTGGCCCGGCAGTAGGCGGCGTCGGCCTTGTCGATTTCGAAGTGGTCGCCCCAGCAGGCGAGTTCGACGCCGTCGTAGCCGAACGATTTGGCTTTCTGGACGATGGTTTCGGCGGGCATGTCGGCCCATTGACCGGTGAACAGGGTGATTGGTCGTGCCATGAGATGATCGGTGAGATGGGGTTGCTTGCTATGGCGGGCCACCGGACGGAACAGCCGGGAAGTGGGCCCGCAATGGCCATCTTCCGCTGCGGACGCGGGCTGACAAGGAAAAAGTCGGCGGGCGGAGGACCGCGCGCGCGACCGTCACCGGAGTTGCGGAGACCCCGACCCCGGGTCGTCGGCAAGGGAGGTGGGAGCAAGACCGGACAGTTCGGGGCCGGCGCCGATGTCGGCGGGCACGTTGTCGCCGGTGACCAGCGTCCACGGCAGCTCAAGTCGGGGCGTTTCGGGGCGCCACGACGGATCACGCACCAGCGCCAGGGCGACGCTGGCAGCCTGCTCGCCGAAGTCGGGCAACTGCACCGTGGCGCCGAACACTCCGGAGCGGACGGCGGCGAGGCCTCCATGGCTACCGCCTTGACCGCCGCAACCAATGAACAGGATCTGTTGTTGCATGCCGAATTCCTGGGCGGCCTGGCGCGCGGCGCCGGCCATGCGGTCGCTGTGGGCGAACACCACGTCGAATTGTTCCTGCAACCGGACCGCCTCGCGGAACCGGTCGATCGCCCCCTGAACCGACCAGAATCCGGGCGCGTCATGCACCAGCAGCACGGCGGGATGGCGATCGATCACTTCGGCGAAGCCCGCCTGCCGCAGATGGCAGGTGTCACCGGTCTCGTCGCCCCGAATCACGACGATGCGGCCGGACAGCTGGGGCAGCTGCTGCTCGCGCTGCCGGCGTTCAAGCGCGGTCACGACAAACTCGCCCACGGCCTGCCCGATGGCGACGTTGTCCAGCGCCAACGTCAGCACCGGCTCGCTGCCGGCAATGGCGTGCTCGAGGGCAACCACCGGGGTTCCCCGTTGTTGCAGGGCGTCGACCGACGGGGCGAGTTCGCCGCCGGCCAGGGGCACCAGCAGCAGCACGTCGGGCGGATCACCCAGCAAGTGATCGACCTGCAGCAACTGGGTGGTCGGGTCGCCGGCGGCATCGAGCACCTCGAAGCTGATGTCGCCCTTCGCTTCCAGCTGGCGGCGCACGGTCCGGCGGAGGAGGGTGCGCCCTTCGGAGCCGGTCTCGGGCAGGGCCAGCACGACGTGGTAATCGCGACGATCCGAGGCAAGGTCACCGCCGCGGGCCTCACGGGTCGCTACCCGAGCCTCACGGGCCGCGGCCACGCTGGCTTCGTAACTGGCTTCGCGCGCCTCAAGCTCGCGCATTTCCTGCTC
>SKLO01000328.1 GCA_007123195.1 Verrucomicrobiales bacterium
CTACCATGGCGCCAGCATGCTGACCTGCGGCAACGTCACCGACACCATTTCCTTCGACCCCTCATCCGAGGATGCGCTCCCTGACAGGGCAGGCGCTGAAGAGGACGCCGCGGAGTCATCGATCGATCATGCCGATCATGCCGATCATGATTGATCGTCGCCGGCTCCGGTTGTTGTCGCCCTTTCCCCAACCATGAACCGCCTGATTCATTTCTGTCTGCACCAGAAGCTGGTGGTGGTGCTGCTGCTGGCTTTTGTGATCCTGTGGGGCCTGCGGGTGGCCCCGTTCGACGGCGATGCCGGGCTGCTGCCGCGTGATCCGGTTGCGGTCGATGCCATCCCCGACCTCGGCGACAACCAGCAGATCATCTTCACCGCCTGGCCGGGGCGCTCGCCGCGCGACATCGAGGATCAGGTGACCTATCCGCTGACCGTCACCCTGCTTGGTGTGCCCGGTGTGCGCGAGGTGCGGTCGTCCTCCATGTTCGGTTCCTCCTACATCTACCTGATCTTCGAGGAGCACATTGAATTCTACTGGAGTCGGGCGCGCATTCTTGAAAAGCTGAATTCGCTCCCGGGAGGGTTGCTGCCTGACGATGCCACCCCGGCGCTGGGGCCGGACGCCACCGCCCTGGGCCAGATCTATTGGTACTATCTGGCCGGACGCGATCCCGATGGCCAGCCTGTCGGCGGCTGGGATGTGGATGAACTGCGGGGCATCCAGGATTGGCAGGTGCGCTACGCCCTGCTGGCGGCGGACGGGGTGTCCGAAGTGGCGTCCGTGGGCGGGTTCGAGCGCCAGTATCAGGTCGATGCCGATCCGGACGCCCTGCGTGCCCACGGATTGACCCTGGCCGATGTCGCGGATGCGGTGCGCAAATCGAACCAGGAGATCGGTGCGCGCAATCTGGTGGTCAACGGGGTCGAATATTTTGTGCGCGCCACCGGTTACGTCACCGATCTGGATGACATCCGCCGGGCGGTGGTGGCGGAACGCGATGGAACGCCCCTGACGGTGGCGGAGGTCGCCACGGTGCAAATGGGGCCGGCGCCCAGGCGCGGCGCGCTCGATGTCAATGGCGCCGATGCCACCGGCGGAGTGGTCGTCGCCCGCCACGGCTCCAACCCGCGCCAGGTCATCGACCATGTCAAGGAACGCATCGACGCGGTGGCCCCGTCCCTGCCCGTCAGGGCGTGGATCGACTGGAGTGAAACCAATGTGGCCGAAGTTGAAAGATTCGCTGCCGGACAAGGCATCGATGCGGTCTTTGATCAGGTTGACGGCTTGCCCGCACAGGAAGCCTGGCTGGACTGGATGAATGCCAATGACCGGGCCGAATGGCCGCCATGGTTGACCAGCTCCCGGGTCACCATCGTGCCGTTCTATGATCGCAGCCGGTTGATCGGCGAGACCCTCAACACCCTCAACGAAGCCCTGTTCCAGCAGATTCTGGTGACCATCATCGTGGTGATCGTGATGGTCATGCACCTGCGCACCAGCCTTCTGATATCCTCCATGCTGCCGCTGGCGGTGCTGATCACCTTCATCATGATGAAGCAGGTCGGCATCGACGCCAACATCGTGGCTCTGGCCGGCATCGCGATCTCCATCGGCGCGGTCGTCGACGTCGGCATCGTGCTGACCGAAAACGTGCTCAAACACCTGGACGAAGCCGAGCCGGGTGAATCGCGTGCGGCGGTGATCTACCGCGGCGTCACCGAGGTCGCCAGTGCGGTTTTCACCGCCATCGCCACCACGGTGATCAGTTTCCTGCCGGTGTTCACCATGACCGGTGAGGCCGGACGGCTGTTCCAACCGCTGGCCTACACCAAGACCTTTGTCCTGATCGCCTCGATCATCGTCGCCCTGACGATCATCCCGCCGGTGGCGCACCTGTTGTTCGGCGCCCTGCCTCGCCTGGTGCTAAATCGTCGTCGCGCCACCGTGCTGCTGCTGGCCGTCGCCGCGGCGGCCTCGCTGTGGTGGTCGTGGCCGCTGGCGGTGGCGCTGGCCCTGCTGGCCGCGGGCCTATTCCTTGCACCCGGGTTCTCAGCCGGATTCCAGCGCAGAACCATGCTGGTGGTCAACTCCATCGCCGCCATCGCCGTCGCCTGGTGGCTGGCGGTCGACTGGATGCCACTGGGTCTCGGCCACAGTGAGTTCGCCAATCTGACCCTGGTGATCCTGACGATCGGCATCCTGCTGCTGTTCTTCAAGCTCTTCGAGCGCTGTTATGGCGCCATCCTGCGGTGGTGCCTGGCGCATAAACTTCTTTTCCTCACCGCGCCGGCGACGCTGGTGGCGTTGGCGCTGTTCGTGTGGCTCGGGTTTGCCCCCTTGTTCTCCTGGCTGCCGGCGGTCACCGGCGAGCGCATCACCAACACCCGGGCGTGGCAGGCGGCGGACAATGCGTTTCCGGGTCTGGGCAGGGAGTTCCGCCCGTCGCTGGACGAGGGCAGTTTTCTGTTCATGCCAACCATCAGCACGCACGGCGGCATCGATGAAGCCAACGAGGCGTTGCGACAACTTGATGCCGCGATCGCGACGATTCCCGAGGTGTCCCAGGTGGTGGGCAAGATAGGGCGGGCGGAGTCGCCGCTTGATCCAGCGCCGATTTCCATGATCGAGACCGTGGTCAATTACCTGCCCGAATTCAAGTCCGACGAGCAGGGGCGGGTGCTGAGGTTTGAAACCGATGCCGAGGGCCGGTTCCTGCGCGATGCCGGGGGCCAGCTCATTCCCGACCGCCGCGGCCAACCCTACCGGCAGTGGCGGCCCGGGATCCAATCCCCGCAGGACATCTGGCATGAGATCGACCAGGTGACGCGCCAACCCGGGGTCACCGGCGCGCCGCGTTTGCAGCCGATCGAAACCCGGCTGGTGATGCTGCGCACCGGCATGCGCGCCCCGATGGGCATCAAGGTCAAGGGGCCGGACCTGGAGACCATCGAGAGTTTCGGCATGCAGATCGAGCGCCTGTTGCGCAGTGGCGAGGTGCCGGGACTGGCGCCTGCGACCGTCAATGCCGACCGCATCGTCGGCAAACCCTACATCGAGATCGAACCCGACCGGATCGCCGCCCAGCGCTACGGTCTGAACGTGGCGGATGTTCACACGGCCATCCAGCACGCGGTTGCGGGCATGGTCACAGGCACCACCATCGAGGGTCGTGAACGCTACCAGATCCAGGTGCGTTATGCGAGGGAGCGACGCGACAACATCGAGTCGCTGCAGCGGGTGATGGTGCCTGCGTCAGGCGGCCGGCAGGTGCCGTTGGGCCAACTGGCCACGATCCAGCTGGTGCAGGGGCCGCAGATGATCCGGTCCGAGGACACGTTTGCCACCGGCTATGTCACGTTCGGTTCCGAGCCCGGGTTCGCCGAGATCAACGTGGTGGAG
>SKLO01000340.1 GCA_007123195.1 Verrucomicrobiales bacterium
ACAGAATGAGGACCAGCACCACAATGATGGGGATCAGGATAAGGCCATCAATGAGAGCGCCCGCCAGTCGTACCCATCTGGTGGCCAGAGGGGTGTCGGCGGAGATGTCCCCCGGTTGGGCGATGCTGGCCTGTGGGGCGGCGTAAGGATTCTGTGGGTCGGACATGTCAGGGTGAGATCGGAACCGGCGTGGCCGGATGGGCCGTGCCGGGTGGGTCAAACGGAACGGCCAGCAGGTGGGCCGGCAGGCCGAAGTGTAGGAGGGTTGATCGGGTGGCGGCTGCGCGCAACCATTATGGCGAGAAATTGTGCGCTGGACTGTCGTCCTTGAATTTGGTCAAAGGTTGCCGATCTGGTGGCTGCCGATCCTGGTTGTGAAGCACGCCCGGGCGGACGCCTGCCGGTTGACTCCGCCGCGCGCATCCGCTAGAACGTAGGCGGACGCGGACCGCCGACGGCCCGCTGCCACGATTCTACAATCACACCGCCAACGCCGCCCGGCCCGGCCCGGGGCCGCCGGCCATCCCCTGCATCCATGAAAAAACTGCTCAACGATCCCAACAACTGCGCCGACGAACTGGTCGACGGCCTGGTGGAAGCCTACAACGGCGAAGTCGTCAAGGTCGGCGCCCGCTCGCTCGCCCGGGTAGACATTCCCGCCAACAAGGTCGCCCTGCTGGTCGGCGGCGGCTCCGGTCACGAGCCGATCTACCACGGCCTGGTGGGTCGCAACCTGGCCGACGGCGCCACTTGCGGCGACATCTTCGCCGCCCCGCCGCCCGACATCGTGCTCGACGCCACCAAGGCGGTGAACCGCGGCAACGGCGTGCTCTACTTGTATGGCAACTACGCCGGCGACGTGCTGAACTTCGACATGGGGGCCGAGCTGGCCCAGGACGAGGGCATCGAGGTGCGCACCGTGTTGATCTGGGACGACGTCGCCTCGGCCGGCCCCGACCAAAAGGACCAGCGCCGCGGCATCGCCGGCCTGGTGCCGATCGTCAAGCTGGCCGGAGCCGCCTCCCAGGTGGCCACCAGCCTCGACGAGCTGGAGCGTTTGACCCTCAAGGCACGCGACAACACCCGCTCGGTCGGGGTCGCCCTGGCGCCGGGATCGATCCCGGCCACCGGCGAGCCGACGTTTGATCTGGCCGACGACGAGATCGGCATCGGCATGGGCATCCATGGCGAGAAGGGCGTGCGCAACGACAAGATGATGAGCGCCGACGACCTGACCGCGGAGATGCTCAGTTTGATCTTTGCCGACGACCTGGAGCTGAACTCCGGCGACGAGATCATCTTTTTCCTCAACAGCCTCGGATCGACGACCATGATGGAACTCATGATCTGCATGCGCAAGGCACGGGAGATCCTGGACGCCAGGGGCATCAAGACCTACGACATCATCATGGGACCGCTGGTGACCTGCCAGGAGATGGCCGGTATTTCGTTCTCGGTCACCAAGCTCGACGACGAACTGAAGAAGCTCTGGGACATGCCCTGCGAATCGTTCTGTTATTCAAAGATGGAAGGATGACCGCCGCCTCACGCGTCCGTTCGTGCTCCGGCCTCGGCTGGCGAGTGGTTGGTTGACTTGGTTGACCTGGATGGTAGATTCAGACCATGAAGTCGGTGGCCACCCATGAAGCCAAAACCCATCTGTCGGCCCTGCTGCAGGAAGTGAGCCGTGGGGAAACGATCGTGATTTCCCGCGGCCGCAAGCCGCTGGCCAAACTGGTGCCATACGACCAACCCGTCTCCCGGCCACAGGTCGGCGACACCATGGATGATCCGTTCTCCGTTCCCGATGAGGCGTTGCGACCGATGTGCGGCGACGAACTGCGTCACTGGGGGCTGTGATGAACGCACTGCTCGACACCTGCACGTTCCTCTGGCTGGCCCTGGAGCCGTCCCGCATTTCGCCCGCCGCACGGCAGGTGCTGGATGATCCCCGGACCGTGCGCCGGCTCAGCCAGGTCAGCGTGTTGGAAGTGGTTCTCAAACATCGAGCCGGCAGGCTGCCGCTCCCCCTGTCACCGGAGATCTGGATCCCTTCCCGCCGTGAGTATTTCCAACTGGAGGACCTGCCTCTGGACGAAACGGTGATCTTCCGCTCGGCCGCGCTGGCCGCAGGCCACGATGATCCCTTCGACCGACTCATCGCCGCTCATGCCATCGAGTCCGGCAGCACCTTGATTTCGCCGGACACGCCACTCAGCCTGTTGGGAGCGTCGAGGATCTGGTGAACCGCTTTGGGGAAACCAGGCGGCCTCTGCGTCAAAGCTCGTGCGCCAGCCGGGTTCCGCGTGTAGGTTCGCCCACCCCAAACGCGGCCCATCCCGGATCCCACTGGCACCCATGAAGCAGCAGGACGATCAGCTTCCCCAACAGCCCCGGCCTGGGCCTCGGCCGCAGTGGTCGCTGACCCTGATAACGCTGGCCATGCTGGTGGCAGGGGCGGACGCTGCCGATGACCTGACGCCGCGTGGCGACGCCGCGCTCGGCGCCCTGCTGGCCGAAGTTCATGCCGGGCACGAGGCGCCGGCGCTGGCGGCGGCACTGGTGCGCGGTGATGACATCATCAGCGCCGCGATCGGTCTCCGCCGGGCCGGCGACGGCAGCGAGGTGGAACTCAAGGACCGGTTCCACTGGGGATCGTTGACCAAATCGATGACCGCCGTCGTGGCCGCCACCATGGTCGAGCAGGGCAAGCTGGAGTGGCAGACCCCGGTGGCCCGACAACTGGCGATCCGGCGCCCCGATCCGCGGCTGGAACGGGTCACCCTGCGCGACCTGCTGGAACACCACGGCGGCCTGCGCGCCAACGCCACCCAGCCGTTCAGTTTCATGGTGCCGGAACCCAACGGAATCGACCGCGCCACCCGCCGCGAATTGGCCAGGGTGTTCCTGCAGACCCCGCCCGAGCACGATCCCGGCACCCGGTTCCATTACTCCAACCTCGGCTACATCATCGCCGGCGCGTTGTTGGAGGAAACGGCCGACCAACCGATCGAGACGCTCATCCGCGACCGGATCTTCAAGCCGCTGGAAATGACCAACAGCGGCTTCGGCGCCCCGGCCAACGGCATCGACGATCCCGACTCGCAGCCCTGGGGCCATCGCGACGACGGCACCCCGGTGCCGCCCGGACCCGGCGACGACAATCCGGCCTGGCTGACCGCGGCCGGCCGGGCTCATGGCTGCGTGACCGACCTCGCCCGCTACGCTCGCTACCACCTGCAATCTCCGGCGGGCCTGGTGTGCCTTGAGTCCGAGACCATCCAGGACCTGCACCAACCACGATCGGAGGCGGCGGAACCGGCGGCTTGCGGCTGGTTTGTCAGCCGTCGAACCTGGGCTCGTGGCCGCGTCCTCACCCACACCGGCAGCAACACCATGTTCTACGCCGTCATCTGGCTCGCGCCCGAGATCGACACCGCCTTGGTCGCGGTCAGCAACATCGGCGGCAAATCCGGAGCCGAGGCCACCGACGCCGCTTGTGCGGCCATGATCGACGCCTTCATCCCGCGCGATCGCTGAGCCTGCGGGGTGCGCCCCGGTGGATGGGTCGGACGGGGTCGGAGACCCGCCTTGGCGCCCGTCATACAAGGCGGCGCCCAAAGTGGCAGCAGGCGTCCCGCGTGCTGCACCGTGCCGGCAGCCATCCTGAGTGCCGGAAGCCTTTGGAACGCCACGGCCAATGCCAGCCGCCCGGGCACCCAACAAAAGGTCTGACATTTTGTAGAAATGGACTTTCCGGCGGGATCTCGGCCCGGTTTGGCGGCTGGTGGCGTGACCATGGACGGCGGTGGGCCGCAGCCACGTACGTGGGTTGTGGGTTGAATTGGCGCAGATCGACCCGAGCGCCCCCCGCGGAGCTTGTCGCAGAATGGATGCGTGAGGAGGAGGAGCAGGTCCTGCGATGACGTATTCCGTATTGCCTCTGTCGTATCCAGTATTACCTTTCCCCCATGCCCACGGTCACCGTTAAGCTGCCTCAAGCCCTCTCCCGCTCGCTCGACTGCGAGGCCAGACGGCGCGGGGTGCCGAAGTCGGTGGTGATTCGCGAGAGTCTGGAGCGGACGCTCGCTGAGAGTGCAGCGCAAGGCGAAGGTCCTTCCTGCCTCGATCTGGTGGCCGATTTGGTGGGGATTTTGGACGGCCCGGAGGACTCCTCTACCAACAAGGAATATTTGGTCGAGGCATTGGAAAAGGATCACCAGCGTGGAAGAAGTCGTTCTCATTGATACCGGCCCCATCGTGGCCTTGCTCATCGCCCGCGACCAACATCACAGGTGGGCGCGAAGCGAGTGGGCGCGGCTCAAGCCGCCCTTACTGAGCTGCGAGGCCGTGCTGTCCGAGGCTCAGCACATTGTCCGGCGGCTCGGTGGCGATCCGCTGTTCATCCTTGAGTTTGTCCGGCGTGGCTTGCTCAAGGTTACTTTCCGTGCCGAGCTGGAGATAGAGGCCTTGATTGAGCTGGAACGCTCCTACGCCGATGTCCCGATGTCGCTGGCCGACGCTTGCCTGGTTCGCATGTCGGAGCTGTCGCCGCGCTGCCGCGTGATGACGACGGATTCGGATTTCCTCCGCTACCGCCGCAATCGGCGGCAGTTGGTCCCGGTGATTAGCCCGTCCGAGCTGAAAGGCCCGGCATGAACCCGGATCCCTTGGGAATGGCGGAGCAGGTGAAGGCGCTGAGCGACGCCCACAGGAGAGCACCGTTCTAACGCCAGCGCAGCGACAGCGCCGGCGGGGTGGCGGTGGTGGCCGGGTCGGGATTGACAATGCCGGCCGCCCCGTTGTCCCGCAGCGGGTGGAGTTGCAAATCCATTCCGTGCCCCCCAATGCGCGCCTGAACCCAGCCGATGGGTTGCTCCTCCGAGAAGGCGAACGACAGCGCCGGCAGGCTTACCTGCCACAGGCCGCTCTCGCGCTGGCCGACCTGCCAGCGATGGGAGTGGCCGTGCACGTAGGCCTTCACCCGCGGGTCGGCATCCAGCAGCTTCACCAGCACGTCGGAATCCTTCAGGCCGAACCATTTTTCATCGTCGGGGTCGAACTGCAGATTGTGATGGCCCATCACCAGGATCGGTTTGTCAGGGTCGGGCAGCGCCGCCAGAACCTCCCCGAGCCAGCGACCCTGGTCCTCGCCGAGCTGGCCCGGCACCTCGTTGACCTGGTCCAGCGTGTCCAACATCAGCCAGGTCGCCATCGGCGTGTCGATCACCCCCACCTGCTGCCCGGGCAGGTCCGGTTGCGCCGGCGAGCGACCCCCAAACAGGGTGCCGAAGTTCTCACGACAATCGTGGTTGCCCAGAATCGAGTGCCACGGCAGATCGATGTCGTCGAGCAACGCCAGCAGGCTGGCAAGCTGGCGGTAATCCTGCTCCCAACCGGCTATCATGGCGCTGTCGCCGGCGATCAGCACGTAGTCCGGGCGCATCGGCGGCAGCAGCAGCCACTGCTGCAGGACCCCCTCGAGATGGCCGGACGGGTTGATGCCGCTGATCTCGATCTGCGAATTGCCGGCCACGTGCAGGTCGGACAACAGGGCCACGTGATCCACGCGGCCGGTCACGGCGTGACTGCCGCCGTCCCGGGGCGGATCTCCCCACACCTCCACCAGCAGGCTGCGTCCGTTGGCGAGCGGCAAGGTCTTGATCGGCGGACGGCGCATCAGGCGGATGTTCGGCGGCGCGCATGGCGTCGACAAGTGACTTCTCGCCCAATTTCACTGCGGCATGCGGCGCCACCAGTCATCGGGCTTTTCCCACGGCTCCCGGGCGGTCCGTCCGGCGGCTGCTTCGGCGTCGGTGCCTGCTGAGGAGGCATCCATCCCCGTGGCAGCGCGGCCGGTGTCGCCGTCCACCTCGTCCATCAATACCTGCTCCGGCAACGGGTTGGCGGCCCGCTTGGCGAACCCCCGGGCCACCAGCACGATCAGGGTGAACAGCACCGCGAACAACGCCAGCATCACCAGCGCCGCCGCGTCGGCCCCGCGGGCCCCTTCGCTGGCGCCGATGCCGAATGACTCCCCCCGCAGCGTGGCCAGCAAGGCGTCGCCCGCCGTGATTGCCGCGCCCGCCATGGCCATCGTGGATTCACACATGAATTCAGGCATCAAGCATCATACGCATGGGGATCATCGCCGACCGCTGGAATCCATGGCGCTCGAAGAACTGCTGCGAATGCTCGTCGATCCGGTCGGTCAGCAGCGTGATGCGCAGGAACCCCTTGCGGCGGGCGAACTGCTTGACGTATTCGAGCAACTGGCCGCCGTAGCCCTGGCCACGCTGGTTGGGGTGAATGATCAAATCCTCGAGCATGATCACGTGACCGCCCACCGCCGTGCTGATGGTGAACAACAGGTTCACCATGCCGATGATCTGGTCGTCGGTTCGCAGCACGAAGATCCGCCCGCGGCTGGGATGCTCGAGGATCAGCCGCAGTCCGTGCTCCTGCTTGGCGCGGTTGGGGCTGAAGTCCTGCTCGATCTCCATCAACTCCATGACCAGTTCGGCCAGACGTGGCAGGTCATCCAGCGTGGCGGGTTCCACGCGGGTCGTGGGTTCGGACATTAAGGCAGTCATTGGGACAGGCATTGTAGCGCTTTTGGTGCCGGCATGGAATAGGAATCTTCCACCGGTTCACCCCCGAAGTTCTCCGCCGGCCTGACGGCCGGTCGGCAAAACTTTGATCATCAGAAGGTTGTGAACAATCGCCCGGCTCCGGCCGCGACCGCAAAAGGACCAGCCGCCGGTGCCCCGGCCATGCTGCCGGAATTTTCCGCCCGCTACCATCAACTCGTCAGCATTTGGTTGACACCGCCTCACGGTTGAACCAAGGTTCGTGCTCTTCACGCGCCAACGGTCAGTTGTCGGCGCTTGAAAGCTGCCGGAACCTGCGGCGGTTCACCGCCGCCACGTGGCCCCAGGGCCGCACCACAGCGACGACCGGCAGCCCATGTGATCACCGACCGCGGTCGGAGCCAGCCTGAGCCAATCTCATTCAGCCATGAAGCCAACCTACAATCCGTCCAAACGCACCCGCAAGCGCCAGTTCGGGTTCCGCACCCGGATGAAGTCCAAAGCGGGTCGGGACATCCTGCGCCGCCGTCGCCAGAAAGGGCGCAAGCGCCTGGTGCCCAAGGGCGTGGAGATTCACTACAAGCGTCACACGGTCCAGCACGGCCGCTGATCGACCGGTCACCGGACGGCTCCGCGCAGGCGAAGCCTGACCGTGGCCCATGTTCCCGTATGCCGACCTCGCGGCTCTCCGACGCGGCGGCGTCCAGCGCCGTAACGACCACGGACCCGGCCGGGAGCCCGCGCCTGCGCCTGCCCAAGGACCGTCGAATCCTGCGCCGGACCGACTTTCTGGCGGTTCGTCAACACGGTCGCTCGCAGGGGGGGCGGTTCCTTGTTCTCGGCGTGCAGCCGGTGGCCGGGCTTGAGGGATTCCAGTTGGGCCTGGTCACCACGCGCCGCTGCGGCGGCGCCGTGGTTCGCAACCGGATCCGCCGCCGCCTGCGCGAGATTGTCCGCCTCGACCAGGCCCGCATCCGTCCCGGCCATCGGTTCACCCTGATCGCGCGCTACACCGCCGGCGCCGCGACCACCGAACAACTGCGACGCGAATGGCGCAAGCTGTCGGCCCGGCTCGGCCTGGTCCGGCGGGAGGATCAACCCGGTGGCCCGGGGGACACCGGCGGGCGTCAGGCGCGTTTTGCGGCCGCGCCCGCTGGCAACGAAGACCCCGAAACAACGCCGTCGGGAACCGGCCCGTCCCGTCCGCCGCGCCCATGAGACGCCTGTTGTGCGCCCTGATCCGCGGCTACCAGCGCTTCATCAGCCGCTGGCTCCATGCCATGGTGCCGGGCAGCGGTTGCCGGTTTTACCCCACCTGCAGCCAGTATGCCATCGAGGCCATTCAGATCCATGGCGTCATCCGTGGCGGCGGGCTCGCTGCGTGGCGGATCCTGCGCTGCCATCCCTGGGGCGGGGGAGGGGAGGATCCGGTGCCGCCCAGACGCGTGTGCAACCGGTGCGATGGCGAGGTTGACGACCCGGCCGGCATGGGCTCCACTGCGGGGCGTCCGAACCAGCACGACCCGGGAAGCCAGTGACAACCTCACGTCCGACCATCACCGGGTCGGCACCCGCCGGGGCCGGGCGGAGGCGGGGGGCGATGATCAGAGGCGTCGGAGTGCCGTTCATCACCACCGCCGCAACGGCGATCGCCAGCACCGACAGATTTTAGTTTCACCAACACGATTTCATTCGCGGATCCAGCGATCCGCGCCTGACCCAACTTTGCCCGCCTCGCACCGCGGGGCGGCGGCACCACAAACTGTATGGACAGAAAGGCTTGGATAGTCGTCACGCTCTGCGTGATCGGCCTGATCATCAACTGGTACTACGGGGTCCAGAACTACACCGCCCCGCAGCCGCCGCGGGAGGCTGTCGACGCCCCGGCCACCGCGCCGGGCGATCCCGCCGTCCCCGGCGTCGATCCGACCGATCCGGCCGCACCCGATCCCGGCATCGAGCCGGCACCCCCGGTCGAACCCGTGGTGGCCGAGGAACGGCATGAGATCCGCACCGACCTCGTGCGCTTCGAATTGTCCAACATCGGCGGCGGGGTCGTGGTCGCGGAGATGCTGGCCGCCAGCGATCTGGTGCTGGTGAATGAATTCGGCGACGGACCGGTCGGCGCCATCAGCCGCGAGGTCGGGTTCCTCAGCAACCTCGCCTACCAGGTGGCCGAAGCCGTGCCGGGACACTCGGTCACCTACGAGGCCGACACCGCCGACGGAATCCGCGTGCGCAAGCAGTTCCGGCGCCCGACCGACGAGAATGCGGATCCCTACCTGCTCGAGGTCGAGGTCACCTTGAGCAACAACGGTGCCCAGCCGCACCAGAGCGCCGAGTGGTATCTCTACGCCGGCGGCGCCGTTTCGGAGAACCCGGGCGAGTTTGTCCAGCCGCGCATCTTCTGGCGCGGCGACGGCGACGTCGATTACAAGGAGACCCGCTGGTTCGACAAGGGTTTCATGGGCTGGCGCGCGCCCCGGCCGGAACTGACCCGCAGCTTCGAGGAGATCACCTGGGCCGGGGTCAGCAACCGCTTTTTCGCCAGCTTCCTGACCCCGTTGCCCGACCAGGACGGCCAGATCGGCGGCGGGCGGTTGTGGGCCAAGCGCTTTCCGGTCCAGCTGGAGGGCCGCGAGCGCACCGAGTGGGGCGTGCACGGCGCCGTCGGCATGCCGCCGGTGCGGCTTGCCTCCGGCGAATCCGTCAGCCACGCCTGGCAGCTCTACATGGGGCCGAAGGAGTATCACCGCCTGCGCGACCTCGGCGAGGAGCGCGGCCGGGTCATGATGTATGGCTGGTTCGGCATGTTCAGCCGCCTGCTGATGAACCTGATGGTGTGGATCCACGGCATCGTCGGCAGCTGGGGTTGGTCGATCGTGCTGATGACCTTCGTCATCCGGGTGTTCCTGTGGCCGTTGCACGCCAAGTCCACCCGCACGATGAAAAAAATGTCGCTGCTGGCGCCGAAGATGACCGAGCTGCGGGAGAAGTACAAGGACGAGCCGCAGAAGATGCAGGCCGAGACCATGAAGCTCTACCGCGACTACGGGATCAATCCGTTTGGCGGCTGCCTGCCGATCTTCTTCCAGATCCCGATCTTTTTCGGTTTCTACCGCATGCTCATGTTCGCCGCCGAACTGCGCGGGGAGGAGTATTTCTGGGTCGCCGACCTGTCGCGCCCGGACACCATCGCGGTTTGGTTCGGCGTGCCGATCAACCCGCTGCCGCTGCTGATGGCGGCCACCATGATCCTGCAGATGAAGGTCACGCCACAGGCCGGCGACAAGCTGCAGCGGCGCATCTTCATGCTGATGCCGCTGATCTTCCTGGTCATCTGCTACAACTTCGCCTCGGCACTGGCACTCTACTGGACCGCCCAGAACGTGTTCAGCATCTTCCAGACCTGGTTCATGAACCTGCGCGAGCCGCCGACCCTCGAAAAAGTCCAGCGCAAGAAGCCGGGCGAACGCGTGGCCTCCATGCTGCCGCCCGGGCATCCCGGCGCCAAGCGCCAGAACAAGCCCAAAAAGCGGGCGTCCCGCACCGGCGGCGGCAGCGCCCGCAGCCGCGGGCCGAAGAAGTCGTCCTGACCGGCCGGCGACCCCGGATTCCGGCGCCACCGGGTTGCCGGGACGCTGCAATCGTGCCAGTGTCCGCCATCGGCCCGGCCCGGCCCGCGGCTGGCCTGCCGCCCGGCCGGCCAACCGGCCTCCGGCTTGCCTCCGCAGCTTGGCGTGCCGTCGCACCGCTGCGGCCCGGCCTGGCCCGGCATCGAACGTCATCCACCTGAGCCACCTCGAACCCATCCCCATCATGAACCCGGTCACCACCGCCCAAGCCATCCTCGACAGCATGCTCGGCTACCTGGGGTTCGCCGCCGAGGTGGTCGAGGAATCCCATCCCGATGGCCCGGCCCTGCAGGTTCACTCCGCCGACGCAGAACTGTTGATAGGTCGCCAGGGCGAGCGCCTCGACGACATCCAATACCTGGTCAACCGGTTGCTCCAGACCCGCGTGCCCGACGCCCCGCGCATCCGCGTCGATGTCGAGCACTTCCGCGACATGCGCGAGGACCAGCTGATCGAGTCCGTGCGGGAAACGGTCGAGCGGGTGCGCGCCACCGGCAAACCCCTGCAGCTGATGCCGCTCAACGCCTACGAGCGCCGCATCATCCACAACGCCTTCAAGGACGATCGGGAAATCCGCATCGTCAGCCCCGACAGCCGCGACCGGGTCAAGCGCATGACCGTCGAGCGGGTCGACCGCTGACCCCGGCGGAACGCGCGGGGCGCAGTTGTCAATCTTTTTCGTTGCATCTTCGCCTCCCCGGTGGATGTTACCGGTTCCTGCCGGACTCGCCGGCGCGATCCTCCACCGGCGCACCGGGCCACCAGGGCGGCCTTGCCGCGGGTCGCGAGGCGCCCAACCTGACGCCTGACCGGCCCCGCCATCATCACTCGCCAAGCCATCCGCTGTTGAAGATACCTATGAGACCCGAACTGGTTGAAAAAGCCGCTCAAATCGTCCCCGAGCTGCCGCTCCTGATCAACATGGTCTCCACCCGCGTGGCCCAACTCAGCCGTGGCCGCGCCCCTCTGGTCATGCTGCCGCCGAGCCATGGCTCGGCCGATGTGGCCCTGACCGAGATCATCGAGGGCAAGATCACCATCAACAAGGACGGCAAACTCGAGGAAGCCGGCGGCGACTTCATGTCCGCCATCGGCGGCTGATGCCGGCCGTCGCCCCGGGCCACCCGCCCGGTCCGCCGCCCGCTTGTCAGCATCTCCGCGCCCTTGCGCCTTGTCATGGCCAGTTCCGACATCGCCACCAACCGCAAGGCCAGGCGCGACTACCACATCAGCGACACCTACGAGGCCGGCATCGAGCTGAAAGGCACCGAGGTCAAGTCGATCCGCCTCGGCCTGATCAACCTGAACGATGCTTTCGCCAGGGTCGATCGCGGCCAGGTGCACTTGCTCAACTGCGACATCCAGCCCTACGAGCGCGCCAGCCACGAGAACCACGAGCCGCGCCGGCCGCGCCGGTTGCTGCTGCACAAGCGCGAGATCCTGAAGCTGTTCACCGCCACCCAGCAGCAGGGTTGCGCGCTGGTGGCGCTGCGCATGTATTGGAAAAACCGGCGGGTCAAGGTCGAGGTCGGCGTCGGCCGCGGCAAGGCCAAGGCCGACCAGCGCGAGGACCTCAAGCGCCGCACCGCCGAACGCGAGATCCAGCGCGCCGTCGCCGGCTTCAACCGGCGCAAGTGACCGCGGCCACCAGGATCAATCGATTTCTCCCTCCTCGTCGGTCGCCGGACGGCGCGGCGCCCACTCCTCCGGCAACCGGAAGCCCTGCTCTTCCAACAGCTCCAGCCATGGCAGCTGCATGGCTTGCTCGCTCTCGCGCATGCGATCGAAGTCCAGCCGCACCGGGCTGTTCTGCCGCAGCGCCTGCTCAAGTTCATGGTGGTGCAGCGACTGCCGCGGCAGGTAGCCGGCGCCCCCCCGGACCATCTCCAGCACCTGCTGCAGCCGCAGGCGCTGGCGCAGTTCCAGCTGATCCTCGTGGCGCACCTCGATCACCGGCAGCGCCTCCCGCAACCGGTCGAGATCGGGCAGCCGGTGCCACGCCGGCAGCTCGTCCTCGTGCCGTAACTCGGTGATCCGGTAATCCAGCGCCCGCGGTTGGGTGAAGTCACGCATCAGAAACGTCTTCAGCCGGTCGTTTTCGTCGAGCGCCA
>SKLO01000402.1 GCA_007123195.1 Verrucomicrobiales bacterium
CGGCGCCCTGGTGCTCAACGGCGGCGAGTTGGTCGCCGGCTCGATCACCCGCGGCACCGGCAGCGCCAGTTTCAACTTCAACGCCGGCACCCTGGCGTTCGACACCTTCGGCACCGCGTCCACGCCGTTCAATTTGGACAACACCGGCAGCGGCCAGCTCGAGTTCGGGGTCGACACCTCCGGGCCACAAGTCGCCGCCACCCTGTTCGGCACCGCCACCCTGAGCGGCAACTACACCCAGGGATCCAACGCCGCGATCGCCTTCGACCTGAGCTTCAGTCCCGACGCCGACCTGTTCGTGGTCGACGGCAACGTGGCGCTCGACGGCCAGCTCATCGTGCGCGGCAACGGCCCTTACAGCGGCGAGTCGCTGAGCCCGATCACCCTGATCGAAAACCTCGGCGGCAACCCGGTCAGCGGCACCTTCTCCGGCCTCGCCGAGGGCGACCTGGTGCAGGTCGATTTCGACGGCCAGCTGATCAACTACTTCATCAGCTACGAAGGCGGTCCCGACGGCAACAACGTGATCCTCAACATCCCCGAGCCCGGCCGCGCCATGCTGCTGTCCATCGCGCTGGGATTCGCGCTGCTGCGGCGCCGGCGGTGAGGCGACGGGTGATTGGCGGGTCATGGGCAACGGCAGGCAAGAATATCTGCCGCACACTGCCCGCCGGGAACAGCTTCACCCATCAGTTGCCCGTAAAGTTGCTTCTCCGAGTCCAGCCATTCAGCCATTCGCCATCAGTTGTCCGCCTTGAGCAGTTCGACCATCGCCTCGCCCATTCCGAGCCCCACGTTCATGTAGGTTTCGGCGTTGTTGTCGTAGTGGCCGCTCGAGCCTCCTCCCTTGGACAACGGATGCGTGTAGGCCGTGGCCACGTCGCCGCTGAACTCGGGATGTTTCTCAGGGTCACTCACGGCGAACATGGCTTCAATGATGTCCTTTTCCGTTCCCTGGGGGTTGTCCTTGTTGGTCTGACCGAGCGTGGCGAGAACGAACCTGGCGTCGGGGGCGTCGAAATCGGCGCGCAGCGCCTTGATCAACTGAACCAGGTTCGGCTCATACCTGCTGGCCCTGTCCCATCAGGATGAACACCTGGACCGGCTTGGTCATGTCGGCCGGTTTGCCATCCGGGGCGGAGAGTTGGGTCTCCGCGCCCGGGAGAGCGGCGAGGCCGAGGCTCATCACAGTGAGCAGGCCGATTGCCAGGGTTTTGGTGGTTGATCTCATGATTGTGCTGTTTGTTTGGTGTTCATGGCGGTCCTGGTGTGCCGCGATTTCAACCCCCTGCCACGGGCCTCAGGGTGAAGGATCTGACGGCGATCCCCTGTTGAGGCGGTTCGTCGCGCCAGAAGCGGATCACGTTGGTGCCTTCCACGAGTTCGATCGAGACCGGTAGGGACTCCTGCCACTTTCCGAGCGTGAAGGGCATCGTGATCACGGTCGGGGAAGCTTCGCCATTGACCGCGACATTGAGCCGCTGGTCGTAGTTGGCCGTGACCACCTCGGCCGTCACAAGGTAAGCGCCCGCCTGCGGAACGGTGATCTCATACTCGAAATGCGAGTTCTCGCCCTGGCTCGGGCCGGTGGGATCGGTCTTCGACCCCAAGGCATAGTAGTTCCGGTCATAGATGTCCGAGATCCGCTCAAAGACATTGCCATACATGTCGTAAAGCCCCCAGGGATTTGGCATCTTCTGCCCGACCGGGTGCGATTTGCCGCCCGAATTGCCCTCGAACCAGGCATACTCGCCAAGCACAGAAGGATCGTCGCCGAAGAACCACTTCGTATCGGTGCCGGCGCGGGCGGCGTATTCCCACTCCGCTTCGGTTGGAAGCCGCGCTGCCTGCCCGGTCATCTCGGCGAGTTTCTGGCAGAACTCACGCGCCTCCTGTTCGCCCACATTGTCCACAGGGAAATCCGGCCCCTTGCTGGAGCGGCTGGGGTTGTTGCCCATGACCGCCTCGAATTGGGCCTGCGTCACCTCGTATCTGCCGAGGAAATATCCTTTGGTAAGGGTGACCTCGTGCTTCGGCACCTCGACGCATTCGAAACGGCCGTCGGTCGTGCGTTCGCCGCCCATGATGAAGGTGCCGGGTTTGATGTAAACCAACTCCATGGTGACGCCGGCGCCAAGGTCGAGGATCAGCTCTTCCGGGGCGTCGCCCTCCGCGGGCGTTACTGCGGCCCGCAATCCCCAATCCTCATAGCGCCCGTATCCGCCGCTTAGCAGGCGCGCCCCGGAGGAACACCGGTCGACACCGTCCTTCCATGTGCCGCCGCGGAGGATTGTCAGGCCCCGGCGGGCGAAACGCGGGAGGTAAATCTGCCGGCCACCGGCAAAGCTCCGCATCACCTGCACTTCCCGATTGCCGCCGGCGGGCTTGCTGAGGGCGGCGCTGGGAATCGTGATGCTGCCGTCCGTGCCATGGTTGACCCGCAGATCTTCGGGATTCACCTCGGTGGCGAGAAGCTCCTGCGCCACCGTCAGCGGGGTGTCGGATTCACCCAGTTCCTCGCCGAGCGCCGCGAGCGTCTGCGGATCGGCCTGATCAATGATCGCGCGCTGGGTTCGGAAGGAGATCGCATACCAGGGCCCGGGCTCGCCATCATTCTCGCCGAAGCTCCGCCTCTCTCCCATCACGTCTCCCGCCCACTGGGCCCGCTTCACTTTCAGGAAGGCATCCTGGTAAGGACGGGCCCGGGTGGTGGCGACGAAATCGTGATCGTTCCGGTAGCGCGTGCCGGTCCAGCCGCCGCCCCAGTTCGGCCCCAGATTGACGACCCATCCGTCGGGCGTCCAGCGCGCCAGCGCGCCATGACCGCGACTGGGCTTGGCGATGGTCGGGATGCCGTGGGCACGCAGGATGAAGCGGCCGATGAACGCGCGGCGTCCGCAGATCCCGCCGTTCATGAGGATGTTCTGATAGCGCTGCAACTCGGGCCGGTCAAACTTGACGTCGCCGGAGCCATAGCGGACGTCGGTGCCGACGAGGCCACTGTAGCGCCATCCGTGGTTCGGGTTGACGACGTGGTCGGGCCGGAAGTTGCGGAGCATCTCGCGGCCCCATGCCAGCGTCTCATCGGGCTCGTCGCCATCGACGACCATGCGCAGTTCCCAGACGCTGAGATTTTCGAAGGCCGCATCCAGCTCTCCGTCGAGCCAGGCCTTCTCGAAATGGAGGTAACGCCCCACCGGATCGACGGTGGCCGGCGCATCGGCCAAAGCCTGCGGGTTGTCCTGCTTCACCGGCGTCGCGTGTTCAAGTGCGATTGCCAGCGCCAGCCTTTCCAGCACGCCATCCGAAGCCTTGTCGCTGGCCTTGCGGATGTCCGTGTAGATCTGCATCGCCCGGCCGTAATTGCCGCCCGCCGCACCGTCAGC
>SKLO01000152.1 GCA_007123195.1 Verrucomicrobiales bacterium
CCGCGCGACACCGGCCGCCTGATCCGCATCATGCGCCGGCTGTGCGAGCGCGGCAACACGCTGGTCGTGGTCGAGCACGAGGAATCCATCATCCGCGCCGCCGACCGGCTGGTCGACATCGGTCCCGGCAGCGGCGAGTTCGGTGGCCGGCTGGTCTACGCCGGCCCGCCCGAGCCCCCGAAGACGTCCGCCGCCAGGCGCCCTCGCAGAACCTTAAAAAGAAAGCCCGCGCCCGGCCCCGGCGACGACCTCGACTCCGGCGAATCCCTCACCCTGGCCTACCTGCGCGGCGACCGCCGCATCCCCACGCCCGCCCGCCGCCGCCCGCCGCGCGGTGCCATCAAGCTGACAGGCATCCACAAGCACAACCTCGCAGGCCTCGACGTCAGCTTCCCCGCCGGCTTGTTCTGCTGTGTCACCGGCGTGTCCGGCTCCGGCAAGTCGACCCTGGTCCACGGCGTGCTCCATCACCACATGCGGCACGAGCTGGGTCTCGACCACGAGGCGCTCGCCGACGCCGGCCGCATCCGCCGCTTCACCAACCGCTCCGACATCGCCGACGTGGTGATGGTTGATCAGTCGCCGATCGCCCGCACCCCGCGCTCCACCCCCGCCGTGTTCACCGGCGCCTTCGACCGCATCCGCGATCTGTTTGCCAACCAGCCATCCGCCGTCGCCGAGGGCCTGACGCCCGGCTTTTTCTCGTTCAACTCCGGCAACGGCCGCTGCGGCCGCTGCCAGGGCGCCGGCTTCGAGAAGGTCGAGATGCAGTTCCTCAGCGACCTCTACATCACCTGCCCCGAATGCCACGGCCGCCGCTACGGCGCCGCCGCACTTGAACACGGCGTCGACGGCCACAGCATCGCCGACGTGCTGGCCATGACCGCCGCCGCCGCCGTGCCCTGGTTCCGATCGCTCGACCACCGCCACGGCCCTGACATTGCCACCACCCTGGAGCCGCTGCTCGACGTCGGTCTCGGTTACCTGCGCCTCGGCCAGCCGCTCAACACCCTGTCCGGCGGCGAGGCCCAGCGGCTGAAGCTGGTCCGCCACCTCGGCCCGGTCGACGGCACCCCCTCCGGCGTGCCGCGCCTGCTGATCTTCGACGAGCCCACCACCGGCCTGCACTTCGACGACATCCGCCGCCTGCTCGATGTGTTCCACCGCCTGGTCGACCAGGGCAACTCGCTGGTCGTCATCGAGCACAACCTCGACGTCATCCGCAACGCCGACTGGGTCATCGACCTCGGACCCGAGGCCGGCGACCGCGGCGGCGAGATCGTCGCCGAAGGCACCCCGGAACAGATCGCCGCGGTTCCCTCCTCCCACACCGGCCGCCACCTCCGCCCGCTGCTCGATCCTGACAAGTCAGCCAACGCGGCGAACCGCGGCCGGGCCATGGCCGCCAGCGCGCGTGTCGCCGAACAACCCCCGGTCGCCGACCTCGCCGCCAGCAACGGCGACACCCTCTACGCCAACGACCCCTCCGACGCCATCACCATCCACGGCGCCCGCCATCACAACCTCAAGAACATCGACGCCCGCATCCCGCGCGACCAACTGGTCGTCGTCACCGGTCTCAGCGGCTCCGGCAAATCCAGCCTCGCCTTCGACATCGTCTTCGCCGAGGGCCAGCGCCGGTTCCTCGACAGCATGTCGCCCTACGCCCGGCAGTTCGCCGAGCAGCTGGAAAAACCCGACATCGACCACATCAGCGGGGTGCCGCCCACCGTGGCCATCGAGCAGCGCGTGTCGCAGGGCGGCGGCAAGTCGACCGTCGGCACCGTCACCGAGGTCTACCACTTCCTGCGATTGTTGTTCGCCAAGGTCGGCGTGCTGCACTGCCCCGAGTCCGGACTGCCGGTCGAGCGCCAAAGCGTGTCCGCCATTGTCAACCGCGTGCGAGCCGAGTTGAAGCGCGGTCCCGTGCGGCTGATGGCGCCGGTGATCCGCGCCCGCAAGGGTTTCCACACCGAGGTCGCCCGCAGCGCCGCCCGGCGCGGCTACCGCGAGTTGTTCGTCGACCACCAGTTCATCGCCACCGCCGACTTCCAGCCGCTCGCCAGGTTCAAGCCCCACGACATCGACATCGTCATCGCCGAAACCGGTCCCGGCGGACGCCTGCTGTGGTGCCGTGACCCGCAGCTGGTGAACCGCCGCCCGACCCTGACCCAGCTGCAGGAACTCGTGGAAGAGGCGCTGCAACACGGCAAGGGCATCCTGCGCCTGCTCGACCACCGCAACAAGATCCAGGTCCTCAACACCCGCCTCTCCAGCGCCGCCACCGGTGAATCGTTCGAGGAACCCGATCCGGCCCACTTTTCGTTCAATTCGCCGCGCGGCTGGTGCCCCTCCTGCCGCGGCTACGGCGTCGTGCCCGCCGCCCGCGGCGGCCGCAACGAGCTGCGCACCGACCGCGCCGACTCCATCCTCGCCGCCGAACTCGAGGAGGACCAGCGCGCCGAGCGACGCGACGAGGAGGACGTCATGGTCACCTGCCCGGACTGCGAGGGCGCCCGCATCAACCGCGTCGCCCGCGCCGCGCGCGTGCTTGCACATCGCATTGAAGACATCGCCCGGCTCAGCGTGCGCGACGCCCGCCGGCTGGTCGAGGGGCTGAAGTTCAAGGGCCGCGACCAACTGATCGCGCGCGACATCCTGCCCGAGATCAGCCAGCGCTTGCGCTTCATGGAGGAGGTCGGACTTGGTTACCTGCAGATCGACCGCTCGGCCAAGACCCTGTCCGGCGGCGAGGCCCAGCGCATCCGCCTGGCCGCCCAGCTCGGCTCCAACCTGCGCGGCGTGCTGTATGTGCTCGACGAACCCACCATCGGACTGCACTCGCGCGACAACGCCCAGCTGCTCGACACCCTGACCGCCCTGCGTGACAAGGGCAACTCGCTGCTGGTCGTCGAGCACGACGAGGAAACCATGGAGCGCGCCGACCACATCATCGACCTCGGCCCCGGCGCCGGCCGGCTCGGCGGCGAGATCATCGCCGAGGGCGACTGGCTGCAACTCACCTCCAACCGCGCCTCCCTCACCGGCCTCCATCTCAAACAGCGCCTGCCCCACCCGATGCGCGGGCAACGCCGTCCCGTGCCCGCCATCAACGCCCGCCAGGGCTGGCTGCGGATCAAGGGCGCGCGCCTGCACAACCTGCTCAACATCGACGCCCGCATCCCGCTCGGGCGGCTCACCGTGCTGGCCGGCGTGTCCGGCGCCGGCAAGAGCACGCTCATGCGCGGCGCGCTGCTGCCCGCCGTCAGGGACGCCATCGATAAGCTGAAAAAAAGCCGCAAAAAAACCGCGACCAAAAAGCGCGCGCGCGGCCAGGCCGGCGACGACCGCCCGTGGCGCGAGCTGACAGGGTTCGAATCCATC
>SKLO01000172.1 GCA_007123195.1 Verrucomicrobiales bacterium
GCCTCGGCCAAATTCATGGCCACCCTCGCCGGAGTCGATGACCCCGAGGAAAAGCGCCGCCGCATCGGCAACCTGTTCATCGACGTGTTCTTCGACGCCGTGGCCCCGATCGAGGTGCTGGCCCAGGGCACGCTCTATCCCGACGTCATCGAAAGCGCCACCAGCGGCTCCATCGCCTCGAAGATCAAGACCCACCACAACCGGGTCGATCGCATCCTCGAACTCAAGGCCGCCGGACGCGTGGTCGAACCCCTCTCCGAACTGTTCAAGGATGAGGTCCGGGCACTCGGCCGCGCGCTCGGCATCCCCGCCCACATCCTCAACCGCCACCCGTTCCCCGGACCCGGCATGGCCGTGCGCGTGCCCGGCGAAGTCACCCCGGAAAAGCTCGCCATCACCCGCGACGGCGACAAGATCTTCATCGACATGCTCAAGGAATCCGGCTGGTACGACAAAATCTGGCAGGCCTACTGCGCCCTGATCCCCGTGCGCACCGTCGGCGTCAAGGGCGACGAACGCTCCTACGAGTTCGCCGTCTCCTTGCGCGCCGTCATCAGCGAGGACGCCATGACCGCCGACTGGGTCGAACTGCCGCCCGATCTCCTCCGCCGCATCTCCAACCGCCTGCTCAACGAGGTCCCAGGCATCAACCGCGTGCTCTACGACATCTCTACCAAGCCGCCCGCCAGCATCGAGTGGGAGTGAACCGGAAGCCGGCCGTCAAAAGGTCATTTCACCGCCAAGCGACCAAGCGCTAAAGCACCCCACTCACCGGATGCTGGGATCAGGCAGCTCCTGCTGAATGCCCTGATCCACCGGCATCGGATCGTTTTCCTCGGTCAGCCCGGTGGCCTCCATCAGCACCAGCAGCTCGGCATACAACTCGGCGATCCTGCCCGCATACCGCGGGTCGTTGGCCAGGTTCACCCGCTCCTCGGGGTCCTCGATGATGTGATACAACTCGGGCATGTGCCGGTCCGGACTGCCGTCGCCGTGCGGGTAGCGGATGTATTTCCATTCATCAGTGCGGATGCCGCGCACGTTGGGCGTGTAGGGAAACTGCTCCTCGTAATCGTAATAATAAAACCACGAGGTGCGCCAGTGCGGATCACCATCGGTCACCAGATTCACCCACGACCGGCCGTGAGCCTCCTCCAGCGGCGGCAGACCGCACATCTCCAGGATGCTCGGCGCGATGTCCACCGTCAGCACCTGCTGCTCGATCTCCAGCGGGCCGCCCTCGGTCGGCACCAGCCCCGGATGACGCATCAACAGCGGCACCCGGATGCTGGCCTCGTGCATCGTGCGCTTGTCCACCATGCCGTGCTCACCCTCGAGGATGCCGTTGTCCCCCAGGAAGATGATGATCGTGTTGTCCAGTTCGCCACGCTGCTCCAGAAACTCCAGCAGCACCCCGAGCGAGTCGTCGACCGACAGGATGGTGGCGGCGTAGGCGCGCACCATGTTGGCAAACGCCTCCACGCCCTCGGGGCTGTCGTCCGGAAAATCCTCGCGGTAATCGAACAACGGCCCGTAGATGCCGTGCCAGGTCGACAACCGCTGGCGGATCCAGTGCGGCTTGCCGTCCAGCTGGAACGCGGTGTCCGGATACTGGATTTCGACGTGATCAAACACCCCCTCGTATTTCGGCTCGGGAAAATAAAAGCTGTGCGGCGCCTTGTGACCGAGGCACAGCACCCACGGCTGGTCATCCGGCCGCTCCTGCGCCAGCCATTCCATCGCCATGTCGGTGACCACATGGGTGTAATAACCCTCCACCACCTCGCGGCGCTCGCCGTTGAAGTTGAACTCGGTGTCGAAATACCTGCCCTGGCCCTTGTGGGTGACAAACCAGTCAAACCCGGGCCGCGGACTGTCGTCGTCCTCGCCCATGTGCCACTTGCCGATGTAGGCGCTGGCGTAGCCGCTCTCCTGCAGCAGCCGGGGAAAACTCGGCAGTTCGTGCGGGTAATCGGTGAAGTTGTTGGTCACCCCGTGCCGGTGCGCATACAAGCCGCTCAGCACCGACGCCCGGCTCGGCGAGCACAGCGAGGTGGTGCAGAACGCGTTCTTGAACCACACCCCCTCCTTGGCCAGCCGGTCCATGTTCGGCGTCTCCAGAAACGGATGACCGGCAATGCCGAGGTAGTCCCAGCGCTGGTCGTCGGTGACGATGTAGAGCACGTTCGGGCGTCGGGGTTCATCCGACCAGCCGGAGGTGGCCGGCAGGCAAAGCAGGGCAAACAGCAACAGGCAGCGCATGGCGGGGCAAACGAGGACAGGGGTTGGAGGCACCCGGAATCGGGCACCGTTCCCAGCCACTATGAGCCCCAGACCCGCCTTGGCAAGTCCGCGCTGACACTTTCCGCCCCAGCCGGCGCCGGCGGGCGCAGCGACCTGTCGCAGGCCGGGCCTTCCGGATGGCCGGCAGGCTCAACGCCCCAGCCAGATCCCGGCGCCCAACACCCCCAGCAGGAAAATCACCACCAGCACGATCACCATCAGCCTCCAGGCCATCGGCAGCTGGTTCGACCCCCGGCCGCCCGGACCGAACTCCTCGCGCACGAACGCCTCGTAATCGAACTCGTCGTCCAGATCGACCCCGTCATAGCCCAGCGCCTCGTCGCGCCAGCCGCTGCGGGCGTCCGCCCCGCAGCCCGGGCAGGCCAGCGCCCTGGCGGGCACGTCGTCGCCGCAGGCAGGACAGGGACCGGGTGGCTTGAACATCGCCGCCAACATCGGTCCTCGAGCGCGCCAAGGCAACCGCCCGACCTGACCTACCGGCCCGGCGACCCGGCAGGCCGGAGGTCAGGATCAGCCACAGACCCCAAAGATGCCCCGGCCCGTACAATTCTTGTCCCAGCTGGGACAAGAATTGTACCGACCTCCCCTACCCGGCCGATCCGGCGCCGTGCGGATCTCCCCGACCCATGCCCGACCCCGGCGACACCTCCGTGGCCACGCTCGGTGGCAGGCCATGAATCCGAATCCCGCCGGCCCCGCCCCCCGTCGGCTCCACCACGGACCGTCCCCGGACGGGCACGCACCCGATCCTAAGACGAAAAACGGACGTCACCGGCATCGATCGGAGCACCTGAACCGTCATGAGCGCAGGCCGCCCCCGTCCCCCCGACATCACAGCAGACCCTTGATGTCGCTTGACCGCAGCATTGAGGCGCAGCTAAAGTCATCTCGGTCCGGCGCGTCAC
Organism: Verrucomicrobiales bacterium; assembly: GCA_007123195.1. Taxonomy (GTDB): domain Bacteria; phylum Verrucomicrobiota; class Verrucomicrobiia; order Verrucomicrobiales; family SKLO01; genus SKLO01. The sequence continues at coordinate 3,210 of SKLO01000172.1, forward strand.
CCATGGGGTGACGCGCCTTGAGACACCCGATTGGGAGAGTGATGTGTGCCTGGTGGCCGCCGCGGTCTTCAAAACCGTTGAGACTTTGTAAACAGGGTCTGGTTGGTTCGATTCCTTCCCTCTCCGCCAACTCATTTTCAATGGGTTACGGCAAGTTTTGACGGGGCC
>SKLO01000061.1 GCA_007123195.1 Verrucomicrobiales bacterium
GGGGGGCGAAAGAAGGTCCTTCGGCACGCGCGGCTCGGCAGGGACGCCTCGCCCTACCCCGCGGGGGGGCAATCCCGCGGGGTGCTTCGCGCTGGCACGGACAAGGAGATGCGGTGGCGACGGTAGGGCGAACCGTCCCCGGTGAGCCGCGTTCGCCGGACCGGCCTGGAGATGGAGGCATCGGCGGGTTCACGGCCTGCGGGAGCTGCGGCTCTCCGCGGGCAACGCGCGGGCGGTTTGGTCTGCAAGGTTGCGGGACGAAAGAAGGTCCTCCGGCCTGCGCGGCTCGGCAGGGACGCCTCGCCTTACCCCGCGGGGCTACTGTCACTTCGAGCATCATGGCTGGCCTTGATCAGCGCGGCCAAAGTGCCCGGGGCGTGGCCTTCGAGGCGGTTGTTGACGTAGATCCAGGCGCGGCGCGGGCGCTTGCCGGTGGTGCTGCCGCCCGAGGTGACCGCGCCGGGCCGCTGCAGCAGCTCGCGAATCCAGTCGGTGGCGGCGGCGCGGACCTCGGCCTGGGGCTCGCGCAGCTCGGTGTAGGGAGCAAACGCATCGACGGCCTGTTGGTAAGCGCGCCCGGGCTTGAGCAACAGCCGCGCGCAGCCGAACGGCGGCTCGGCCCCGCTGTCGGCGGACAGCCGCAACTGCTCGGCCAGCGGCGGCATGCGATGCCAGCTGGTGAAGACGTGGGCGACGCCGTGTCGCGCCAGGGTGTCGAAGTATTCGGGCTGCAGCAGCGAGGGGTTTCGCACCTCGACCGCGTAATGCCAGCCTGCGGGCAGTTCGGCGAGAAACCCGTCGAGCGCGTCGAGGAAATCGCGGCCCCGTTCGAAGTCGCGCTTGTGAAGAGTGCTGAACTCAAACATCAGCGGGCCGACGTGTTCGCGCCAGGGTTCGAGCACGTCGAGGAAGCCGCGGCGGAACAGGCCGACGTCGAGGAAATCGGGGTTGTCACGACCGGCCCGCGGGCCGTGGCGGGCAAGCCTGGGGAAGTGACGGGCGGTGATGCAATCGGTGACCTTGAAACCGAACTGGAACTCTGGATTGACCGCCAGCGCGGTCTCGAACATGCGGGCGGTGCGTTGGGGATCGGGCAGGGTGTAGTAGCTGGCGTCGACCCCGACGGTGGGCAGGCAGGAGGCGTATTCGGCCAGGCACTCGCGCTCGAATTTGGCGGTGGAAAAGCGGCCGTGGTGGAGGTAGCGCTGCTCGTCGTAGAGCGTGCCGCACCAGCCGGGGTATTTCCACGAAGAGGTGCCCAGACGCACGCCCTGATCGGCCAGCCGCCGCGCGTCGCGGACCAGGGCGGGCAGGTCGAAATCGGATCCGGAGGGGCCGAGCAGGGACATGGGGCGGGATCAATGCCGCGCCGCCGGGGCCTTGGCCGGGACGCACGGTTACGGCCGGCCGGGCGCGGCCTTGCGGTGGCGGAGGGTGTGGTAGAGATGCGGGGTGAACAGCTCCGGCTCCAGCAGGAACGAGTCGTGGCCCTTCTCCGAGTGCACCGTGATGTGCATGCAGGAGACCTCGTTCGCCTTCAGGTGGCCGACCAATTCGGCTTGTTCCTCAGGGTAAAAGCAGAAGTCCGAGTCGATGCTGAACACGAGGAAGTGATGGCCGTGGAGCCGCGAGGGGGTGAGCAGCTGCTCAATGGTCTCGGCCTGACCCTCGATGATCGGGTCATAGCGCGACCACATCTCGCTGATGCGCAGGTAGGTGTTGGCGTCAAAGCGCTCGACGAACTTGGTGCCCTGATGAAGGATGTAGGACTCGACCTTGTCGTGCAGCCGATACCAGTCGAGCTTGCCATCCGGCTGGCGGACGTCCCGCCGCGCCCGGCGCTCGATGGTGTCGAGATGGACGAACGTTTTGTGGCTGATCATGCGCGCCAGCGCCAGGCCGTAGAGCGGGAACGGCTTGCCGTAATAGTCGCCGCCGCGGAAGTGCGGGTCGTTCTCGATCGCGAGGATCTGCTCGAACAGGATCATCCGGTTGAGCACGGTGGTGCGGAAGCCCGAGGCGATGGGCACGACAAAGCGCACGCGCTCCGGGAACAGGTTGGCGAAGGTCAGCGCCATGAGACCGCCGACCGAGGGGCCGATGACGGCGTGGAGGCGGTGGATGCCAAGGTGATCAAGCAGGGCGGCCTGGGAGCGGACCACGTCGGCCACGTGAACGGTGGGGAAACGGGAACCATAGGGCTGGCCGTCGGCGGGGTGGAGCGAGGCGGGGCCGGTGCTGCCGTAGCAGCCGCCGAGGTAGTTGACGCAGATGACGCAGAACTTGCGGGTGTCGAGCGCCTTCCTGGGTCCGATGTAGGCGCTCCACCAGCCCTCGTGCATCTCCCTGGCCCAGCGCTCGTCGGCACCCGGCACCGAGGGGTTGAAGCCGGCGGCGTGGTGGCTGCCGGAGAGGGCGTGGAACAACAGGATGGCGTTGGACTTGTCGGCGTTGAGTTCGCCATACATTTCATAGGCCAGCGTCAGCGGGCCGGGCGCAACCCAGCCGTCGCGGAACACGAACGGGTGCTCCTCGCTGCCCAGCTGGAAAAACAGGCTGTTGACGGTGTCCATGGATGCCTCAGGGAGGAGCGGAGTAAACCGCAGGTGCGGGCCGGGCGCAAGTCTGGCGGATGCCCAACCAGGACAATTACATATTTGACCTGATTGATGCAATTACGCCTGTCGGTGAACCTGAATCCGGACATGGCTGGTGTGGGTCACCCCATCGTGGCGCCCGCGAAAGCGGGGTGAGGCGCGGCGGGAAGGCGTGACCAGAGTGGCGTAGGCATTCCTGCCTGCGCGCGATTGGAGTGCGCCTGGACTTCGCCAGCTGAAGCACACAAGTTGCTGGCCGCGGAAGGAGGTTGGCCCGGATCGCGGGCAGCTCAAGGATGATCCATCGGCAGGGCCGACAGGATGTCTACCCCACTCTGCCTGCCGGCGATCGGCCTTCTTCTGTCCCCCTGCCGCGACCTGGTCCCGCAACGCACGAGCGCCACCATCACGAGGTCCCCAGCAGCGGTCCATTGGCACGGAGCGAACGGGACTACGCAGGAACCGGGCCTGGGGAACGAAACACCCTCACCCCGGTCGGAGTGGGTCAATCCAACCTGCGGGCTGGGCGCTCGCGAGACCGCGAGCTGGAGGGGCGGGGCGGCGATGCAGGCAAACACGGCGTTGACGCTGTCCGGGGACGGCCTAGTGTGGTGATCGCGAAATCCCTGGATGAAATGAAGTGATTGAAGTTGTTGAAATTCAGCTCGCTGCGCTCGATCGGTTTCGTAGCGCGGTGCTTTTTCCCAAGCTCGGCGTTGCTCCTCAGTCGCGGATGTTCATCCGCTCCCTCGTCGCGCCTTGATCTTGACAAAA
>SKLO01000568.1 GCA_007123195.1 Verrucomicrobiales bacterium
CCCGCATCCAGGCGGCCAGGAAAGGCACGTCCGTGAGCGCGGTGGTTCGCGACTATCTGGCGGTTTTTGCGGAGGCCGACGAGGAGGAGCTACACGCCAGGCGCGTCGAATCACTGCAACGGCTGTATGCCAGAGCTGATGCCCGCGCGACTCCCCGCGAGCAGCCCCTGATCCCCTTGACTCGAGATGAAATTCTGAAGACCTCAACGATGGCCAGGACTACGATGGGGTGCGGGTGATCAATCCTTTCCGCTGAGACGTCAATGCCCGGCGGCCTGCACCAGGGGATGAGCGCAATCCGCCGGATCACCCCCCCGTCAGGGCCGCGGGCGCGGACGGCGCGGGCTCGCGGCGCCGGCCTTGTTGGCCGACGAATTCGTCGATCAGGTCGAGCGCCCGGTCGAGCTGGGCCTCGGCGGTGGCGTAGCAGGCGCGGACAAAGCCTTCCCCTGCGGGTCCGAACGCCGGTCCGGGCACCACGGCGACGTTTTTCTCCTCCAACAGTTGCAGGGCGAACTGCTGGCTGGACAAGCCGGTGGAACGGATGTCGGGGAACACGTAGAAGGCGCCCCCGGGGTTGAAGCAGGTCAACCCGATGGCATTGAACCGCGCCACCACCTTGTTGCGCCGGTGCTCGTAGGACTGGCGCATGCGCTCGACCGAGGCATCGCCGTGGCGCAGGGCCTCGATGGCGGCCATCTGGCTGGTGATCGGGGCGCACAGCATGCAATACTGGTGGATCTTCATCATCGCCTCGGTGAGTGCCGGCGGCGCGCAGGCGTAACCGAGGCGGAAACCGGTCATGGCGTAGGCCTTGGAAAAGCCGTGCAACAGGATCGCGCGCTCGCGGATGCCGGGCCAGGCGAGGATCGAGTGGTGCCGACGGTCGTCGTAAAGCAGCTCCGAGTAGATTTCGTCGGTGAGCACGATGAGGTCGTGCTCGACGCAGAGCCGGGCGATTTTCTCCAGCTCGGCGGCCGGTTGCACGGCGCCGGTGGGGTTGGTGGGGAAGTTGAGGATCAGCGCCTTGGTGCGCGGCGTGATTACGGCCTCGATGTCGGCGGCGCGCACGGCGAAGTCGTCCTCGGGCCGTGCCGCGACCGGCACGGCGACGCCATGGGCCATGGTGATGCTGGGGGAGTAGGAGACGTAGCAGGGGTGGTGATAGATGACCTCGTCGCCGGGGTTGAGGATGGCGCGCAGGGCCAGGTCCATGGCCTCGGACACGCCGACGGTGATGATGATTTCCCGCTTGGGATCGTAGTCGGTGTGGAACTGCCGTTGCACATAGGCGGCAATCTCGCACCGCAGGGTCTCGAGGCCGAGGTTGGAAGTGTAGGAGGTCCGGCCTTTTTCAAGTGAATAGATGGCGGCCTCGCGGATGTGCCACGGGGTGGCGAAATCGGGTTCGCCGACGCCGAGGGAGATGACGTCCTGGCGACCGATGACCAGTTCAAAAAAGTCGCGGATTCCGGAGCGTGGAATCGAGGCGATCTGGCGCGCGATTTTGTCTTCGAGTGACATGGGATGGCGGCAATGGAAACCGGTCGCTGACGGCGCCGGCAGACGGTCGTTCAGGGGCTGACCGGCAGGCGCCCGTTCTCGACCGGGTCATCGACCAGCAGGTTGTTTTCCTTGTAGGTCTTGAGCCGGAAGTGGGTGGCAGTGGACAGCACCCCTTGGATGGTGCTGAGTTTTTCGGCGACAAACTGGGCCACCTCCCGCAAGTCGCGACCCTCGACGGTGACGGCGAGGTCGTAGTCGCCGCTGATGAGGTGGCAGTTGCGGACCTGGTCGAAGCGGGCCAGGCGCTGGGCCACACGGTCGAACCCGCCCTCGCGCTCGGGCGAGATCTTGACCTCGATCAGGGCGACGACGCTGGTGGCGCCGGCGCGGTCGCGATCAAGCACAGCCTGGTAGCCGAGGATGGTGCCGTCGGCCTCCCAGCCTTCGAGGCGGCGGCGGACCTCGCTTTCGTCGAGTTGCAGGCGGGCGGCCAGCTCGGATGGCGACAGGCGGCAATCCTGCTGGAGCAGGTTGAGAATGGGATCGATTCCGGACATGACGGGTGGATTCGTGCGTTGGCTGGTGGCTTGGCGCCGGTGACGGCGGCCCGTCACGACCCGCGTCGAACATGAATCACGCGGACGCCGTGCCCGGGACGGGACCAAGCAAGTTCGTGGCTGGTCAGTCGTCGCCGAAGCTGATGCCGACCGCGCGGGCGGTTTTCACCACCTCGCCGGAGGGATCGACCAAACGCAATTGGTTGACTGCCTCTTCGATGGGCACGGCCCCGACATGGTATTGCTGGTAGCTGACCATGCGGCCGAACTGGCCTTCCTCAATCAAGTTGACCGCCTTGACACCGAACCGGGTGCCGAGAATGCGGTCGAGGCTGGTGGGGGCGCCGCCCCGCTGCAGGTGGCCGAGGGTGCAGGCGCGGGTCTCCTTCTCGGTGAGTTCCTCGACCAGCTTGGCCACACGGTCACCAACACCGCCGAGCCGGTCCTCGCCCTCGGTGCTTTTGACCGAGACCTGCTCGCCGGATTCCAGCTTGGCGCCCTCGGCGACGACGATCAGGGTGCTGAGCTGGCCACGGGCGTCGCGGCGTTTCACCGCCTTGGCGACGTGTTCCATCTTGAACGGGATTTCCGGCAGCAGGATGACGTCGGCACCGCCGCCAATACCGCCATAGAGAGCGATCCAACCGGCGTGGCGACCCATCACCTCAAGCACGATGACGCGCTTGTGGCTGGTGGCGGTGGTATGCAGGCGGTCGAGGGCATCGACCACGGTGGCGACCGCCGAGTCGAAACCGAAGGTCATGGCGGTGGCCTGCAGGTCGTTGTCGATGGTCTTGGGCACGCCGATGACCGGAAAGCCCTCGCGGTAGAGCTGGAGGGCGGTGGTCAGCGAGCCGTCACCGCCGACCACGATCAGGGCGCCGATTTCCAGCAGTTCCATGGTCGAGCGGGCCTTGGCGACAATCTCCGGCGGCACGCCCATGACATCGCCCTTGCCGATCTTGGCGACGAAGTGGCCCTTGTTGGTGGTGCCGAGGATGGTGCCGCCCATCTTCATGATGCCGACGGTGCGGTTGGTATCGAGGACCATGTAGTCACCCGGCGGCAGCAGGCCTTCGAAGCCGTCGCGAAAGCCAATGACTTCCCAGCCGAGTTTGGTGGCGGCGCCGACGACGCCGTGAATGACAGCATTGAGGCCGGGGCAATCGCCGCCGCTGTTGAGAATTCCGATGCGTTTCATGTGGATGATGTGGATGCGGGGAAAGAAGGGAAAAGTTCGTGATGACGGGAGTTGGGAATCAGGATCCACCGACCGGGATGCGGGCAATGGTCCGGGCTGGAGCAG
>SKLO01000019.1 GCA_007123195.1 Verrucomicrobiales bacterium
ATCGATCCGCAGGATCCGGTTCATCCGCACCAGACAGATCACCAGCGATCCCGCCAGCGGCACGCTGCCGCCCGACAATCCGGTGCCCGATCCCCGCGTCACCACCGGCACCCCCGCCGCGACCGCCCAGCGCAGGCAGGCCGCCACCTCGGCCGTGGTTTCAGGAAACACCACCGCGCCCGGCAACTGCCGCAAAGTGGCGGTGCCGTCGAACCCGTAGGGCACCAGATCGACCGCCTCGGTCAGCACCCGTTCGGCCGCAACCACGGTCCGCAACCGGTCGAGTTGCGCGGGATCGATCCGGGCTGGGGCCGGTTCAGCGGACGGCGACGGATGGGGCATCAGGGAACAAAAATGGGCGGTCGGTCACCGTGCAGGGGGTCCAGCTCCGGTCTCCGACCGCCCAAAGCGGTTTGCGGACAAAATGGTGGGTCAATGGATCGAAGCCAGGAGGTCGCGGACCTTGGCTACAGTTCGCCGCGCGGCGCGATTTGCAAAGAAAAAGGCGCCGGTAGCGCTCGGCCGATCCGCCTCAGTTGGCGGTGATGTCGGCGATTGGCTCGTCCTCGGCGTCGAGGTCGCCCATGGCATACTGGATGCCGGCCAGATAATGGCCCATCACCACCGGGTTCCAGAAGATCTCCTCCCGATGCCCCAGCGAGCTGTAGAAGTTGCGGCCATCGCCGTAGCTGCGCACCCAGCTGATGGGATAGAACCCGTCGGCACCGTAGCGACCCTTGCCCAGATCCTCGATCTCGCCCGACAAGGCCAGCAGCATGCGCCGCTCGGCGCGGTCGGCGGTGTCCTCGGTGAACTGGTAGATCTCATCGGTGACCTCGAAATCCTCGCCATCAAACGGCTTGTTGACCGGGTGATCGGGCTCGAGGTTGCGCAGCCGAACCTTCTCGTGCCAGGGATGGCCGGCGAAGCGGCCGCCCATCATGTCGAGATACTCCTCCCAACCGTGGTAGGTGTCGGTGGCCGAGTGGATCCCCACCAGGCCGCCGCCGCCCTTGACATACTCGACCAGGCTGGCCTTCAACTCTTCCTCCCGCTGCTGCGCCGCCTCGCGTTCGGCGGCGTCCTCGGGCCAGTCCTTTGGCCGGAACACGTTGCCGGTGGTGTTGAGGAAGATGACCGCGTCGAACTCGGCCAGCTTTTCGGGTTCGAACCAGGATTCATCCTCGGTGTGGACCGAGCTGTAGGCGCCGGTTTTCTCGCCCATCAGCGCCAGCGCGTGGGCGCCGATTTCGATCGAGCTGTGGCGGAAGCCGTTGGTCTTGGAGAAGATCAGCACCTTGCGGTCCTGCTTCGGCTCGGCCGGGGCCGTGCTCGGCACGTGCTCGGCGACGTTGGCCACGTGCTGCGGATTGAGATCGTTGTCGGAAACGGCCGACAGCCCGAACAGGGCGGCGAATCCGCCGACGGCGATCAGCGGGGCGATGAGGGGTATCCAGTGTTTGGTTTTCATGAGAAATCAGGGTTTGGGGTCGGGGTGAGGGATCAATTCGTCGTGGAGGCCGCGGCATGGGCGGCGGGTGGGGTGGGGTGACGGGTCAGTTCAATTCCTTGAGGCGCACGTTGCGATACCACACGTCGGCACCGTGATCCTGGAAACCGATGTGACCCTCGCGCGGGAAGTCCTTCAAGGCCTTGTTGTATTTGTTGTCGCTGCCGTCGGGGTTCTTGCCGGCCGTGTCCCAGTCGTCGAGGTCGAGGTCGAGCACCTTCTCGTCGTTGATGTGGACCACCAATTTCGGCCCCTCGGCGTGCAGCCGCATGGTCTGCCATTCCCCCGCGGGCTTGGCCGAGTTCACCAGCGGCGCGGCGGCGTCGTAGAGTGCCCCCTGCTGGTGCTTGCCGGGATCGCGGCCGTGGGAGTCGAGCACCTGGATCTCAAGCCCGGCCTGCACCGGGTTGGAACGGTCGGCGCGGAAAAACACCCCGCTGTTGCAGCCGCGGCTGATCTTGAACTCCAGCTCGAGGATGAAGTCGCCGTAGGTGCCCTCGGTCCAGATGTAACCGCCGGCTGGCCGGCGGGCGATGCTGCCGTCGTCCACCCGCCAGACGCGCTGGTTGTCGGGAACAATCCAGCCCTCCAGCGACTCGCCGTCGAACAGGTCGACAAAGCCGTCGTCCTCATCGGCCGGCGCCGGGACGGGGTGAAAGCTGAACCAGGCGACGGCGGCCGCGGCCAGGGCCGCGACGGGAAGCGAATGAAGGGGGTGTCTGATCATAGGTGCATTTGTGAAAACGTCGGCGCCAACGCCGATCTAGCGGGAGAATTGGCCGGACCGGACGGTGTGGGGGAAGCGCCACGGAGAATCGCGGTGCCCGGGCCAGGGGTGGGTCGGCCCCGCTCAGCCGGACATGGCCGCCCGCCGGGGGCAGGACGGGGTCATGCGGTGCCTGGAAGTCAGGTGCCATCACCTCCGCACCGGATGACTTTGGCGGGTGGCCGGCGCGGTGGGAGTGGGAGAGCGGGGCGGGACCGGACGGCAGGACAACGAACCGTCCCCCGGGAGCCGGTCGCGCGGGCACCAGCATCACGCGAACGGCTTCATCGCCGTCGCCGAAGGAGCAGCAGCATCACCCCCATCGCGGTGAGCGCGGCTCGACCGGGCTCGGGCGTCAGAAGGACTCCACCGATGCTGCCGACAATGATCTGATTCGCGTCTCGGGTCGGGGTGATGAGCACTTCGAGACCCCGGACGTCTTCAATGTTCGCCGTAAGATTTGACAGGAGGACCTGAAGAAACGGGATGTTTCCCTGAATGGTGAATGCTTGACTCCCCATGGGCATGGCAAGGCCGGCAGCACCAAACAGGTTCACCGTTAACTGATATTGGGTTCCCCCTGTCAGTTGGACGTCATCGAGACGCAACACGGGGGCGTCCGACGGAATTTCGAAACTGGCTCCTCCGACCACGGAGCCATAGCGCAGGCGGATGGATTCAGGGAAGGCTGCCGCTCCTGTTCTGTCCGCGATGCTGAAGCTGAATGTTCCGTTATCGATGGATCCGAAGCGCAGGGGATCTCCCAACACTCCCGGAAGAGTCCCGGTGCTAAGTTCCAGAGACATATTGCCGGTATAATTCAAAGCCGCATCAGTCTCGGAGGGGGGACGCTGCTCGATAAGGTTGAAACCGGGGACTATTGTATTGTCGCTATTAGCCCTTACCTCAACCGGGTCGGCGCTGAAATCATCCAACACATAATTCGCCGCCGGGGACGGCATGGCCCAGAGGGTCAGGATTAACAGGGCGAGGGCTGGCGCGAGCAGGCGGAGAGCGGTCATGAGCTGGGAGATTGGCTGCCGTTGGGCGGCGGGCTTGAACCCGCACACCTTTCTCAACGCAGCCCAT
>SKLO01000357.1 GCA_007123195.1 Verrucomicrobiales bacterium
AGCAACGCAGAAGTTGGAAAAGAGGCCCGCGGAACTCGCAAGCTGAACGAGCGAAGCGAGGAAACTCCCAATTTTGGACAATTGTTTTATCCAGATATTTGCCGATCACCACACTAGTGTGGATGGCGTTCATCCACCGGGATCCGTCTCCTCCCCTTGCCCGAGCCAGCGCCGGATCTCGCGCAGGTCGCGCTTGGTCGGGCGCACAGTGAGGCGTTCAGCGGCACCGTGCTCACGCTGCTCCCGACTGCGCCGGGCGGCCTCGCGATATTGTTCCGGCGGCGTCAGGTCCTCAAGGTAGTCCGGCACCTGCCCCGCCGCGACCCGGCCCGGCGGCAGCCCCAGCACCTTCACCGTCATCACCAGCGACCCGCGGCCGACCTCATACACCTCCCCGGGGCGCACGATCTTGGAGGCCTTGAGCGGGCTGCCGGCCATTTTCACCCGGCTCTTGCGGCAGGCCCCAGCCGCCACCGACCGGGTCTTGAACAGGCGCACCGACCACAGCCACCGGTCCAGCCTCGCCGGGGCGTGGTCCGTGCCGGTGTCGCCGGCCCGGTCGCCGCCGCCTTTGCCAGATGCCTTGCCTCGCCCCATGCCTCCCCCATTCAACCCGACCCCCACCACATTTCAACTTGCACTCTGCCGGATCGGTGCGATTGTCAGCCAGTTGCAGCCGGCGGCGCGATCGTTTTCGACGCGAGCCCTCCATGGTTCCCGTGCCGGCCGCCTCTCCTTGCAGGTGTCTTTTCGGTGAGAGACTCTTCACAGGTCTCAACCGCTCACCGAAGCCAACCCGTCGCCCGCTTGCTTGTCAGTCCGGTGCGCCCCTTCGGTATCGTCGGCACCCATAGGGTCCGGTCAAGCCGGACGTGCCCTACTGCGAGCCCGCAGCGACCCCAAGACACCAGGTCCAGGCTCCGGACCACCGATCGCCCGCCCCGTCGTGGCCGACGCGCACCAGCCCCACCGGGCCTGCGTTCGCGCCACCACCACCGGCACGGCGACCCGGTCGCCCCGCGCCTCCGGCCCTGCCAATCACACCAATCCCTCAGTTTATCCCTTTGTTACCCATGACCGAAACCATCACCTTCGCCAGCCTGAACCTGGCCGAACCCATTCAACGCGCTCTCGCCGCCAAGAACTACCTGCATCCCACGCCCATCCAGGCCGGGGTCATTCCGCACCTGCTGGAGGGCCGCGACCTGATCGGCTGCGCCCAGACCGGCACCGGCAAGACCGCCGCGTTCGCGCTGCCGATCCTGCACCGGCTGGCCGCCTCGTCGCGCCGCAGCGGCCGCGCCAGGCCGCGCGCACTGATTCTCACCCCCACCCGCGAGCTGGCCTCACAGATCAGCGACAACTTCGCCGCCTACGGCCGCCACCTCGACCTGCGCCACTGCGTCATCTTCGGCGGCGTCGGCCAGAACCCCCAGGTGCGCGCCCTGCAGGCGGGCATCGACATCCTGGTGGCCACCCCCGGCCGGCTGCTCGACCTGATGCAGCAGGGCCAGTTGTCGCTCGACTCGGTCGAGGTGTTCGTGCTCGATGAGGCCGACCGCATGCTCGACATGGGCTTCGCGCCCGACGTCAAGCGCGTGATCGCCAAGCTGCCTTCCCCGCGCCAGTCGCTGTTGTTCTCGGCCACCATGCCGGCTCCGATCCGCGAAATCGCCGGCCGCCTGCTCACCAACCCGGTGGAAATCAATGTCGCGCCGGTGTCGTCCACCGCCGACCGCATCGAGCAAACGGTCTGCCATGTGGCCAAGGCCGACAAGGGCCGGCTGCTGCTGCACGTCCTGACCGAACACCAGGGCGACCGGGTGCTGGTGTTCTCGCGCACCAAACACGGCGCCAACAAGCTGGCGAAAGGCCTGGTCCTCAAGGGCATCCGCGCCGAGGCGATCCACGGCAACAAGTCCCAGGGCGCCCGCGAGCGCGCGCTCGACGGCTTCCGCCGCGGCTCGGTCAGGGTGCTGGTGGCCACCGACATCGCCGCCCGCGGCATCGACGTCAAGGGCGTGTCGCTGGTGGTCAACCACGACATTCCCAACGAGCCCGAATCGTATGTGCACCGCATCGGCCGCACCGCGCGCGCCGGGGCCGACGGCCACGCGGTGGCCTTCTGCGAACCGGACGAGCGCGGCTACCTGCGCGACATCGAGAAACTCATCCGCCAACAGATCCCCATGGACGCCGATCACCCGTTCGCGATCCCGTTCGACCCGGCCCTGCCGGTGACCAGCGGCCGCGGCGGCGGCGACCGCCGACCCGGCGGATTCAGGGGCCGTGCCCAGAGCCCCGCAGCCGCCGTCGACGGCCGGGGCAGCAGCGCAAGGGGTCGTTCGTCCAGCGCCAGGCGCCGGGGCGGGAACGCCCGGCGTCGCGGCCCGAGCGGAGCCAGCCGGGGTCGCTGACCCCGGGTGAGGCGGGTGAACCTGCCGACTGACTTGAAATGGGCGGGCAGATAGCTGGGGTGCCGGGAGTCCGGGCTGGCGCCCGTGCCAAGGCACAAGGCGGCGCTGGTCATGCGCCCTGCCCAGCCGTGCGCAGCACCTTCCGTCCGGGGCCAAACTCTCTGGATCCAGGTTGAAAAAATCGTCTTGCAGCCGGGTTGTCTTTGTGGCACAAAGTTAAATGCCCGACGCGCCCGCTCCACCAAGTTCCGTCCCGCCCGAGCCAACTCCGTCGTCCCCCGCAGGCACCGCTTCCCCGCCCGTGGCGGCCGACGACGCCCGCGATCACCTGCGCACCATCCGCTCGCTGATGGAGCGCGCCACGGTCTACCAGACCCTGTCCGGCCCGGCCGCGCTGGTGGGCGGCGTGCTGGCGTCGCTGGTCGGCTTCGGCATCCTCATCACCTCCGGCGTCACCTTCGTCTGGGCCCCGGGCGACTGGACCTTCATCCTGGTCTGGCTCGGCGTGCTGCTGGTCTGCACCGCGCTCAACCTGACGCTGCTGGCGCGCGAGTCACGCCACCGCGGCGACCCGTTCTGGTCGCCCGGCATGCGCACCGCGCTGACCGCCATCGCCCCGCCCATGATCACCACCGGCCTGCTCGGACTGGCGGTGGTGCACTTCGAGCGCAACCTCGAGCTGTGCGTGCTGCTGTGGGTAGCCGGTTACGGGCTGGCGCTGCTGGCGGCCGGCCACTTCGCCCCGCGCGCCATCCGCCTGCTCGGGCTGGCCTTCGTCGCTTCCGCGCTGGCCCTCACCCTGTTCTACCACCTCAGCGGAGGGCTTGGCTTCTGGCCCAACCCGGTCACCCGCGCCTCGCTGTTCATGGGCTCCACCTTCGGCCTGCTGCACGTGCTCTACGGCGGCCTGGTGCTGCTGCGCCGCCGCCGTCACCCCGCCCCCTGAA
>SKLO01000122.1 GCA_007123195.1 Verrucomicrobiales bacterium
ACCTTGTCGGTCTCCAGGGTCAGCAGCACGTCGCCGCTCTTGACCCGGTCGCCGTCCTGGTGATGCCACTGGGCCAGCAGGCCGCTGCTGATAGATTCACCGACGGACGGGATGCGGACTTCCAAACTCATGGGCGATACAGGCAGGCTGGGATGAATGGTTGCAAGGGAAAAGGCGTGACCGGGGGTGCCGGAGCGCGGTCGGGGCGGATGGGTCACACACTGAAGGCGCTTTCGACCAGCCGCTTCTGCTCGCGGAGATGCACCGCCTTGGAACCGGCGGCGGGTGACGCGGCGCGTTGGCGGCCGGCGTAGCGCACCCGGGTGTGGCCGGCCAGCGCCTGCAGGCGCGGCCAGATGTAGCCCCAGGCGCCCATGTTGAGCGGCTCCTCCTGGCACCAGACCCACTTCTTGTTGGCGCGCGGGTAGCGGGCCACGATCTCGCGCAGCAGCTCCCAGTGGAACGGGTAGAGCTGTTCGACGCGGATGATGGCCACATTGCGCAGCTCGCGCGAGTTGCGGTATTCGAGCAGGTCGTAGTAGACCTTGCCGCTGCAGAAGACCAAACGGGTGACGCGGTTGGCTCCGGCCACCAGTTGCTCGTCGTCGAGCACCTCGCGGAAGCCGGTGCCGGCGTCCATGGCCGCCAGGCCGGATACCGCCTGCGGATGCCTCAGCAGGCTCTTGGGCGTCATCAGTATCAACGGCTTGCGGATTTCGCGCGTGACCTGGCGGCGGAGGATGTGGAAATACTGCGCCGGCGTGGTGCAGTTGCACACCTGCAGGTTGCCCTCGGCGCAAAGCTGCAGGAAGCGCTCGAGCCGGGCGCTGGAGTGCTCCGGCCCCTGGCCCTCGTAGCCGTGCGGCAGCAGCATCACGATGCCACTGGCCTGGCCCCATTTGGATTCCGCCGACGAGATGAACTGGTCGATGATCACCTGGGCGCCGTTGGCGAAGTCACCGAATTGTGCCTCCCACATGCTCAGCATTTCGGGCACCATCAGCGAGTAACCGTAGTCAAACCCCAGCACGGCCACCTCGGACAGCAGGCTGTTGTAGGCGCAGTAGCGGGACTGGTCCTCGCTCAGGTGACGCAACGGGATGTAGCGCTCACGGGTTTCCGAGTCGTAGAACACGCTGTGACGCTGGGAAAAGGTGCCGCGCCGGCAGTCCTGGCCGGACAAACGCACCGGGTGGCCCTCGGTCAGCAGGGTGGCAACTGCCAGCGCTTCGGCATGGGCCCAGTCGATGCCCTCGCCGGACTCCAGCGCCTTGCGCCGCGCCGGCAGGAACCGCCGCTTCAGGGTGGCGTTCAGATTGAAGTCCTCCGGCACCTCGGTCATCTTGAGGCCGAGTTCCCTGAGCCGGTCAATGCCGACCCCGGTCTCTGCGAAATCGTAGTCGTAACCCGCCTGCGGGGTGGCGGTGGACTCTTTGAAGACATCGAAATCGCCCTCGGCCTCGGCCGCCCGCAGCTGTTGGTGCTCGTCGTCGAGCCGCTGCTTGAGCTGCTCCTCGATGGCGTCGGCGTCGGCGGCGTCCAGCGCGCCGGATTCGACCAACTCGGTCTTGTATTTGGTGCCCACCCGCGGGTGCTGGTGGATCGCCTGGTAGGTGCGCGGCTGGGTGAATGAAGGCTCGTCGCCCTCGTTGTGCCCGTGGCGCCGGTAGCAGACCATGTCGATCACCACGTCGGCACCGAATTCCTGCCGGTAGGCCAGCGCCAGTTCGGTGACAAACGCCACCTCCATCGGGTGGTCGGCGTTGACGTGGAACACCGGCGCCTCGATCATCTTGGCCACGTCGGTGCAGTAGCGCGAGGACCTCGCGTCGGCCGGCTGGGTGGTGAAGCCGATCTGGTTGTTGACCACGATGTGGACCGTGCCGCCGGTCCGGTAGCCCGGTAGTTGGGACAAATTAAGCACCTCCGCCACCATGCCCTGACCGGCAAACGCGGCGTCGCCGTGGATCAGCACCGGCAGCACCCGGCGACGCTCGATGTCGTCGCCGATGATGCGCTGTCGCGCCCGCGCCTTGCCCTCGACCACCGGATTGACCGCCTCCAAGTGGCTTGGGTTGGCAGCCAGGTAGATTTTCACCGGGTCGCCGCCCGAAGTGGCGCGCTCGGCCTCGAATCCCAGATGATACTTGACGTCGCCGTCGCCGGCCACGGTGTTGGGCACGTAGTTCTCGGAGAATTCGTAGAGGATCACCTGCAGCGGCTTGCGCAGGAAATTGGCCAACACGTTGAGACGGCCGCGGTGGGCCATGCCCATCACCAACTCCTGACCACCATAGGCCGGATAATTCTCCAGCAACGAGTTCAGAGCCACCATCAGGCTCTCGCCGCCCTCCAGCGAGAAGCGTTTCTGGCCCACATACCGCGTGTGCAGAAATTCCTCGAACAGCTGCGACTCAAGCAGCCACTCCAGCACCATTCGCTGCCGGGCCGGCTCCTCGGGCGCGCGCGGCACCCGGGTCTCGATGCGCTGCTGCAGCCACTCGCGGGTGGCCGGGTTGTGGATGTGCATGAACTCGAAGCCGATGCGGTCGCAGTAGGTCTGCCGCAGGCGGGCGTGCATCTCCGCGAGCTTCATGCGCTCGCCGTCGAGGTAGAGACCGGTCGCCACCTCGCCCTCCAGGTCGGCGGGCTCGAATTCAAAGGCCTCGGGCTGCAACATCGAGTCGTCCGGCTCGCTCGCCGCCAGCGGATCGATCTTGGCCGCGGTGTGCCCGAGCGAGCGGAACGCGTAAATCATGTTCGATACCCGCGCGCGGAAGTAGAGCGCGTTCTCGGACAACTGCTGGCCGGTCTCGTCGCCGGGCGTCGGCCCGGCGCTGGGCGAGATCCGCGAGGCGGGCCGCGGCGGCTGCGCCATGCCCAGTTCGAAGCCCTCGAAAAAAGCCGACCAGGTCGGCTCCACCGATTGCGGATCGGACTTCCATTGGTCAAACTTTTGCTCCAACAAGTCGAGGTTGGCGCGGGCTGACAAGGTTTGATTCATGACCTGGAGGACTGCTTTACACAGGGAAACGAACGGTGTGGCGCTCCCGATACGATGGGCCGCGCGGTGACGGTTGGCGAAGCTGCTTGAGCCTGGCAGCGGCCCCAGGCCCCGACAACAACGGGCAAGTGCCTCAGCATGAGCGATTCATGCCGTGATATCATGCGCCGACACCGGACCCGGGCGGAAGCTTCGGAAAGGCCCCCGCCGGCATCCGGAGGTGGACCGCTGACTTGCAAGTGGAAACATCGCCGCAAATCGGCGACATTTCGACCGAAATCGTTCGAAACCGTTGCTGTCGGATGCGACCTCGCCCACGGCGGAGAGTTGAATTCGGCGTAGGAATGGGCATGCTG
>SKLO01000244.1 GCA_007123195.1 Verrucomicrobiales bacterium
CCGCTTGAAGAACAGCAGGTAGGGCAGCTGCTCGATGACCGACAGCGGGTTGGCGATGCCGCCCGCCCACATCGTGTCCCAGATGCGGTCGATTTTGGATTTGAGTTCTCCTGTGATCATGCGGTGGCGATCCTGGCTATCGTTGAAAGTTGCGGTCCATGCATTTCCAGTTCAGAACATGTCTTAATCATCATCTTCCGCAACCCGATCCCCCCTCACCCTCCTGGTGGGTCAGGGTGTGCACACCGGCGACCGGTTCCGGGTCACTCGGTCGGGCCGGCGGCACGCGACCCCCTGTCCGGGGGCACCGCGCGGGCCCGCTTGCCACATAAGCACATAATGACCCTGTATTTTGTGCTAGTGACGGCGTTCTTCGGGTTCCTCCCGGGCTCCGGACGCGTTATTCTGGGCGCATGAGTTTCCCTGATCCATCCGGCGCCACCGACGACCACCCGGTCCCGTCCGCTGTGGTCCTCGTCACCGGCGCCAGCCGCGGCCTCGGCCGCGGCGTGGCCCTTGAGCTGGCGCGCGCCGGGGTCAGTGTCGCCGTCCACTACGCCGGCAACCGTGACGCCGCTGAACAAACCTGCGCCGATTGCCTTCGGGCCGCCCCCGCGGGCGCCGCCGACCGCGGCCAGCGCTTCGAGCCGGTCCAGGCCAGTCTTGACGACCCGGCCCAGCGCGACGCGCTCTGGTCCAGGACCGTGGATCTCATGGGCCACGTCGATGGCCTGGTGAACAATGCCGGCATCAGCTCGCCCGGGCGCAAGGACCTGCTTGAGGCCACCGAAGACAGCTTCGACCAGGTCATGGCCGTCAACCTCAAGGGCCCCCACTTCCTGTCCCAGGCCGCGGCCCGCCACTGGCTCGAACACCCCGGCCGCTGCCGCCTGCCGGGCGGCTACAAACTGGCCTTCGTCAGCTCCGTCTCCGCCACCATGTCCTCGTCCAACCGCGGCGACTACTGCATGTCCAAGGCCGCGCTGGCCATGAGCTGCCAGCTGTGGGCCGCCCGCCTGGCCGAACACGGCATCGATGTCATCGAATTCCGCCCCGGCATCATGGCCACCGACATGACCGCCGGCGTGCACGGGAAATACGACCCCATCATCCAATCCGGCACCGTGCCCGCCAGAAGATG
This sequence comes from Verrucomicrobiales bacterium, assembly GCA_007123195.1. Taxonomy (GTDB): domain Bacteria; phylum Verrucomicrobiota; class Verrucomicrobiia; order Verrucomicrobiales; family SKLO01; genus SKLO01. Next base: position 1,142 of record SKLO01000244.1, read on the forward strand.
GGGCACCGCCGAGGATCTCGGCCGCGCGGTCAAGGCGTTCGTCACCGGCGACCTGCCATTCGCCCATGGCGCCGTCATCCACATCGACGGCGGCCTCCATCTGCCCCGCCTCTGACGCCGCCCGCCGCCCGCAGCAACCCCGCCATCCACAACCGTCATATTGCCCTGACATGATTCAAATCGACCCCGACCTCACGGCCTCCGCTCTGGCGCCCGCCGCGCACCGCCTGTTCGAGCTGTCCGCCGTCAAGATCAACCGCCTCCAGGCCCGTTGGAATCCGGCCGACGGCACCCCGGTGGTGACCGAGGCGGGCCGCTACAGCAGCCGCGCCTGGACGGAGTGGACCCAGGGGTTCCAGTTTGGTGCCGCCATCCTCCAGTTCGACGCCACCGGCGACCGCTCTTTCCTCGACATCGGCCGCGAGGCGACCGTCACCCAGATGGCCGGCCACGTCAGCCACATCGGCGTGCATGACCACGGCTTCAACAATGTCAGCACCTACGGCAATCTGCTGCGCCTGATGAACGAGGGCCGGATCGAGGAACAGCGCTGGGAACGCGAGTTCTACCAGCTCGCCCTCAAGCTCAGCGGCGCCGTCCAGGCCGCGCGCTGGACCGCGCTCGGCCCGGATGCCGGCTACATCTACTCGTTCAACGGGCCGCAGTCGTTGTTTGCCGACACCGTGCGCTCGTTGCGCGCCCTGGCCGTGTCCCATCAGCTCGGCCATCGGCTGATGGGCGAGGGTGACCGCGCCATTTCGCTGCTCGACCGCCTCTGGCAGCACGCCCGCGCCACCGCCCGATACAACGTCTATTTCGGCGAGGGACGCGACCACTACGACCTCCGCGGCCGCACCGCCCACGAGTCGATATTCAACCTCAACGACGGCGCCTACCGTTGTCCCAGCACCCAGCAGGGCTACTCCGCGTTCTCCACCTGGACCCGCGGCCTCGCCTGGATCCTGCTCGGCTACAGCGAGCAGCTCGAGTTCCTCGCCACCCTCGACGACACCGAACTGGAACCGTTCGGCGGTCGCGCCGAAGTGCTGCCGTTCTTCGAGCGTGTCGCCCGCGCCGTGGCCGACTTCTATCTGGAGCACACTCCCACCTGCGGCGTGCCCTACTGGGACACCGGCGCGCCCGGACTGGCGCGCATGGGCGACTACCTCGATCTTCCCGCCGACCCGTTCAACGAGCATGAACCGGTCGACAGCTCGGCGGCCGCCATCGCCGCCCAGGGGCTGCTGCGGCTCGGCACCTGGCTCGGCGCTGCCGGCGACGGCGGCGGCGGCCGCTACCTCGCTGCCGGACTGGCGGTGGCCCGCACGTTGTTCGCCGAGCCCTACCTTGCCACCGACGAATCCCACGAGGGACTGCTGCTGCACTCCATCTATCACCGGCCCAACGGCTGGGATCACGTGCCTCAAGGCTCCGCCATTCCCTGCGGCGAATCCTCCATGTGGGGCGACTACCACGCGCGCGAACTGGCGCTGTGGATCCTGCGCCAGGCCGAGGGTGCGCCCTATCTGAAGTTTTTTCTCTGAACTGATCCAACCCGCTCAAGCCGCACCGAAATGAACCCGCCGGACCCGTCCCGCCTCTGCATCCACACCATGACCACCAAACCGTGGTCGCTGGACGAGGCCGTTGAACATTTCTCCGGTGCCGGCATCGGCGGCATCACCGTCTGGCGCCAGCACCTGCCCGACGACATCGCCGCCGCCGGCCGGCGCATCCGCGACGCCGGCCTGCGCTGTGTCAGCCTTTGCCGCGGCGGCTTCTTCCCCGCCGTGCGGGAGAGCGACCGGGGCAAGGCGATCGACGACAACCTGCGCGCGATCGACCAGGCCCACGCCTTGGGCACCGATCTGATCGTGCTGGTCTGCGGCGCGGTGCCCGGCCTGCCCCTTGCCGAGTCGCGGCGGCATATCGCAGACGGCATCGCCGCCGTGCTCCCCCGCGCCGTTGAGGCCGGCGTGCGGCTGGCCATCGAGCCGTTGCACCCGGTCTACGCCGCCGACCGCTCGGCCATCAACACCATGGCCCAGGCCAACGACCTGTGCGACCAGCTCGGCAGCCCGGACCATCTCGGCATCGCGCTCGACGTCTACCACGTCTGGTGGGATTCCGACCTGCCGGCCCAGATCGAGCGCGCCGCCGGGGGCGGCCGGCTGCACGCGTTCCATGTCTGCGACTGGAAGACCGAGCCGGCCGACATGCTCAACGACCGCGGGCTTATGGGCGAGGGCGTGATCGACATCCGCTCAATCCGGCGCATGGTCGAGCAGGCCGGCTTCACGGGGGCGATCGAGGTCGAGATTTTTTCCGACCGCTACTGGGCCATGGACCAGCACCACTACCTGGGCAAGATCCTGCAGGCCTGCCGCGAACACGTTTGAGCCGCCGCTTTGCATTCGCCTTCCCCGGCCTCGCCGGTTTCCAACCGCATTCCCGCCTCTTTATCCTGACATTGACATGAACATCCAACGCATCGGCATCATCATGAACGGCGTCACCGGGCGCATGGGCACCAACCAGCACCTGCTGCGCTCGATCAAGGCCATCATCGATCAGGGCGGCATCCGTGTCAGCGACGACCTGACCCTGATGCCCGACCCGGTCCTCACCGGCCGCAGCGGGTCCAAACTCGCCGCGCTCGCCAAACGCGCCGGGGTGGAGAAATGGACCACCGACCTTGAATCGGTCATGGCCGATCCCGATTACCCGGTCTTCTTCGACGCCTCCGGCACCTTGTTCCGCGCCCGTTTTGTCGAGATGGCCGTGGCCGCCGGCAAGTCGGTCTACTGCGAGAAACCCACCGCGGTCGAGACCAGCGAGGCGCTGCGGCTGGCCAGGCTGTGCGAGGACGCCGGGCTGAAGAACGGCGTCGTCCAGGACAAGCTGTGGCTGCCCGGTCTGCGCAAGTTCAAAATGATCAGGGAACAGGGCTTCTTCGGCCGCATTCTGTCGGTGCGCGGCGAGTTCGGCTACTGGGTGTTCACCGGCCACCACACCGACCAGCCGGCCCAGCGGCCGTCATGGAACTACCGCCAGGAGGACGGCGGCGGCATCATTGTCGACATGCTGTGCCACTGGCGCTACGTCATCGACCACCTGTTCGGCCCGGTCAAGGCGGTGTCCTGCACCGGCGCCATCCACATACCCGAGCGCATCGACGAGCAGGGCCGGCCTTACGCCTGCACCGCCGACGACTCCGCCTACGCCATGTTCGAATGTGAGGACGATGTGGTCTGCCAGTTCAACTCGTCGTGGAACACCCGGGTCCGCCGCGACGACCTGCTGACCATGCAGGTCGACGGCACCCACGGATCGGCCCTGGTCGGTTTGCGCAAGTGCTGGGTCCAGAGCCTGGCCGAAACCCCGCGCCCGGTGTGGAACCCTGACATCGACAGCCCGCTCGACTTTTACGCCGGCTGGCAGGAGGTGCCGGACGCCACCCATTACGACAACGCCTTCAAGGTGCAGTGGGAGTTGTTCCTGCGCCATGTGGCGCTCGACGAGCCGTTCCCCTACACCCTGCGCGAAGGTGCCAAGGGGGTGCAGCTCGCGGAGCTGGGCCTGCAAAGCTGGCGCGAGCGCCGCTGGCTGGACGTCGGCGACCTCGAAGGCTGAGCCCCCGGAGCCGCCCCCAGACGGCCACGATGCCGGCTGCAGCCGACGACGGGGCGGTCAGCCCAACCGGCGGGCGGTGTCGTCCTGCATCCACTGCCACAACCGGTCCAGACCGGCGGCGGCCTGCTGTTTGGCGTCTGCCAGCTGCCCGGGGCTGAAGCCGCCCTCGGGCGGGGTGATGCCGGCGAACATGTAATACTTCACCTTGGGCTCGGTGCCGGACGGACGCACCGCCATGCTGCGGCCGTCGGCCAGATCGATCATGAGCATTTTCTCGCGCGGGATGCGCTCGCCTTCCTCGTCGAAGATCTCGTCCTTGTTGAAGTCGCGCAGGCGGCTGACCGTGGCGCCGTCGGCCTCGGTCGGCGGGTTGGCCGCGTAGGAATCGATCAACCGCCGGATCAGGGCCGCGCCCTCGGCGCCCTCGAAGGTCTTCGACTGGTTGATCTCGAGGTAGTAGCCGTATTCGGCGTAGATCTGGTCGAGCAGTTCGGGCAGGCTGAGGCCGCGGCTCTTGGCCAGCGCGGCGACCTCGGCGAACATGATCACGGCGGCGTTGCCGTCCTTGTCGCGCACGAAGTCGCTGCCGAGGTAGCCGTAGCTCTCCTCGCCGCCGAACACGAAGAATTTGCTGTGCTCGAGCCTGGCCTCGCGGCTCTCCTCCTCGGACAACTGCCGGTAGCGCCCGCGGATTTCAGGCGGCAGCGCCTGCTCATACTGCTCCAGCTTGGCCGAGATGTATTTGAACCCGGTGAGGGTGTCGAGGCACAGGATGCCGTGGCGGTCGGCGATGGCGCGCTGCAGGTTGGTGGTGACGAAGGTCTTGACCAGCACCGCGCGGTCGCGGTTGGATTCGGTGAGGATGCCGAGATCGAACATGGTCCTGACACGATACCAGGCCATCAGCGAGCCGATCTGGTTGCCAGTCAGGAGCACCAGCCTGCCCCCGGCGTCGCGCACGCCCACGCCCATGCGGTCGCAGTCGGGATCGGTGCCGATCACCAGGTCGGCGTTGGTTTGTTCCGCCAGGTTGAGCGCCATCTCCAGCGCGGCGGCGTTCTCGGGGTTGGGCGACTTGACGGTGGGGAACGCGCCGTCGGGCGTGTCCTGCTCGGGCACGGTGGCGACCTCGAAGCCGAGTTCGCGGAGGATGCGCGGGATGAGCACGCCGCCGGTGCCGTGCAGCGCGGTGAACACGATCTTCAGGCCGGCCGCCTGCTGCAGCAGCTCGGGCTGCAGCAGCACCGAGCGCAGCCGCTGCAGGTAGGCATTGTCCATGTCGGCCCCCAGTTCGCGCAGCCCGCCCTGTTGCTCCGCCGGCAGCGGTTCATACTGCTCGCCGGGAATGGCGTTGACCTCGGCGATGATGCCGGAGGCGTGCGGCTCGATGATGCCGGCGCCGTCGCGGTAGTTGACCTTGTAGCCGTTGTCGTGGGACGGATTGTGGCTGGCGGTGAGCATGATGCCGGCGTCGGCGTTCAGCTCGCGCACGGCGAACGACATCTGCGGCGTGGCCCGGTGCGAGTCGTAGAGCGCCACGTCGGCGCCGTTCTCGCGCGCCACCTTGGCGCAGAACTCGGCGAAATCGCGCGAGAAATACCGGGTGTCGTGGGCCAGCACGATCAGCGGCTTGCGGTCGAGGCCCTGTTGCTGCAGGTCGTGCCGGATGTAGCGCACCAGCCCCTGGGTGGCGCGGCTGAGGTTGAAGTGGTTCATCGCGTTGGTGCCGACGCAGGGGTGCTGCGGTCGTTCACCGTCGGCGGCGTCGCCCTGCTCGGCGCGGGTCACGCGCCGGCCGATGGTGCGGCCGCGCAGGCCGCCGGTGCCGAACGCGAGGGTCCTGAAGAAGCGGTCGTTGAGTTCGCCCCAGGCGCCGTCGGCCACCAGTTCATCGATCGAGGCGCGGGCCACCTCGCTGCCGGTGGTGGCCAGCATGGCCTTGAGGTTTTCCAGCGCCTCAGGCAGCAGCGGGCCGTCGGCCACCGCGGCCGCGGCGGCCTGCAGGGTCGGGGAAGAATCTTGGTTGCTCATGAACAAGGTGGATCGGTGGAACAAGCGGTCGCCGGACCTGCGGCGATCCCGCTGCGCCGCGGCGGACGCCGGGCGGTTCAGGCCTTGACCTTATGGCGCGGCTGGCGCAATGCAAACGCCAGCGCGCACACCGATGGAACTGCAATCAATCCTTACCCAGGCCCTCGAACGCCGCCAGCAGCTGCGTGGCAAGGCGGCGACCGGCCCGGAGGCGACCGACGCCTGGCGGGTGGTGGACGGCGAGACCGACGGCCTGCCGGGGTTGACGATCGATGACTTCGCCGGCCACTGGGTGGTGTCGACCCGCGAACGGCCGTGGCCGCAGGGACTGGAATCGGCGGCGCTGAGGTGGGCCGGTTCGGTGTGGTGGCGGCGACTCGAGCGCGGCGACAAGGCGGCCGCTGACTGGGTCGCCGGGGCCCAACCGGACCCCGGCGCGGCCCTGACCATGCGCGAGCACGGGCTGCGGTATGAGATCGATCCCGCCGCCGGTTATTCGCCGGGCCTGTTCCTCGACCAGCGCGACAACCGCCGCCGGGTGCGCGAGCGGCTGCAGCCGGGCCGGCGCATGCTCAACCTGTATGCCTACACCTGCGGCTTCAGCGTCGCCGCAGCGGCGGCGGGCGCGGTCACGTCGAGCGTCGATTTGTCCGGCCACTCGCTGGCGTGGGGAAAACGCAACTTTGAACTCAACGGGTTTGATCCCGCTGCGCATCACTTCGTGCGCGGCGACGCCTTCGAGTGGTTGTCGCAGTTCGCCCGCAAGGGACGGCGGTTCGATCTCGCGGTGGCCGATCCACCGACCTTCTCGCGCGGCGGCAGGCGCAAGGTGTGGCGGGTCGAGCACGACCTGCCGGAACTGGTGGCCGCCACCGCGGCGGTGCTCAACCCGGGTGCCTGGCTGATGGTCAGCAGCAACTGCCGGCGGCTCGAGCCGACCGGCTTCTTCAATCTGGTCGAGGACGGCCTGGCCACGGCCGGCCGCAGCGTGAGCCTGAGGGAGGCGCCATCGATGCCGGATGACTTCCGCGGCTCGGATTACCTCAACTGCCTGTGGGTCAGGCTTGTTTGAACTCGGGGAAGAACGGGTTGTTGGCCTTCTCCTCGCCCACGCTGGTGAGCGGACCGTGGCCGCAGGCGACCACGGTATCGTCGGGCAGGGTGAAGATGGCCTGGCGATTGGTCTCCAGGGCGTCGGCGTAGGATTCCTTGCCGCCGCCCATCGAGCCGGCGAAGATGGCGTCGCCGACGATCGCCAGCGGCCGCTTGAGCCCGCTGATGACGAACGTGATGCCGCCCTTGGCGTGGCCCCAGGTGAGGCGGGTTTCCACCTGCAGGTTGCCGATGGCAAATTTCGCCCCGGGAGCGAACGGCACCGCCCCGGCAAATCCCTCGCCCTCGCCCACCATGGCCTGACCGACCGCGAAATCCTGCAGGGCATTGCCGAGGTCGGCGATGTGATCGGCGTGGGTGTGGGTGAGGAACACCTGCTCGATGTTGAGGTCGAGCGCGCGCGCCTGCTCGACCAGGGGATCGACCTTGGCACCGGTGTCAAACAACGCGCCGACGCGGGTGGCGGGATCGAACACGATGAAGGCGTTGACCGTCATGTCGTCGAACTCGGTGTTGGCCATCAGCAGGCCCTCCAGTTCCACCGGCTCCGGCTCGAAGTCGCCGTTCGCCTGCCTCACCAGGCTGTCGGCATCCAGTGCCAGCACCGGGGCCACCGCCCGCAGCGCGGACTCGTCGAGCTGGCCCTCCAGCAGCGCCACCACCACATCGGTCGACAGTCCGGCGCGCTCCGCCAGCTGGGGTTCAGTCAGTCCAAGGCCGCGCTGGGCCTTGCCGACGATGTCCTCGGGGTTGTCTTCAAGCGGTAGGTCGGGAAATGCGCTCATGATGTTGAATCCGGCCACGGAATGGATCAGCTGATGCAACCGGTGACCAACCACGGCCTACCACGAAAGCGGGGTTGGGGGAAGTGGAATTCGCCATTCAACCCCACCGGCAGGCGCACGGCGCTCACAGGCCCAGTTGCTGGCGCACCGCCCGGTGCTTGAGCTGGATCTCCTTCAACTCGTGATCGAACACGCTGGAGCCGATGATGCCACACCCGGCCGGCAGCTGCAATTCGTCGCCGTTCCAGCCGACGCCGCGTATGGCCACCAGCACGTGCATGCCCGACTCATCGCTGAGACCGAACGGAGCGCCGAAAAAGCCGGGCGCCCCCATCAACCGCCGATACTCGTGCAACAGGTCCACGGCGTGCGCACTGCGCGGCAGGCAGCCCAGTGCCGGGGTCGGGTGCAACTGCTCGATCCACTCGGCGCCGGGTCGTGCCGAGGCGCCCAGATCCACCTCAAACGGCGTGCACAGATGCAGCAGGCTGCCGGCATCCATCAGCCGGCGGTCGCTCTTGCGCACCGTGCCAAGCCCGCCCAGCACCTGGTCGAGATACCCCACCACCAACTCATGCTCGGCCACCTCCTTGGGATCGGCGGCAAACGCGTCGCGGTCGTCGTCCCGCGCGGTTCCCGCCAGCGCCATGCTTTCCACCAACCGACCGCGCATGGTGAACAGTCGCTCGGGACTGATGCCGAGAAAGCCGCCGTCCGCCCCCCAGCAGCCGTAGCCCCAGCGGGCCGGGCCGTGGTCGTCGTCCAGTCTGGCGGCCAGCACCCGCGGATCACCGGTCGTGATGCGCCCGCGCTGGGTCACCACCGGCACCAGCTTCTCCAGCTGCCCGGCGCGGATTTCCCGGCGCACACGGCGATAGGCCATCTTGAAGCCGTGCTTCTCCACCGGCTGCCACTCCACCCGCGGCGGTCCCGGGGCGGCATCGACCTGCAACAACGCGGCCAGCTGATCACCCCGCCGATGGAACGCCGGCACCTTCCACGGCGCGGGATCGCTGAGGGTGAAGTCGTTGACGTAAAACGCCGTCGACCCGGGTGGCCGCTCGCGGGCCTCGAAGGGCCCGTAGCCCACCACCCAATCGCCTTCCGGCGTCTGCATGAATGCCACGTCCATGGTCGAGGTCGATCAACCGGCGTCGTCCTCGTCCAACGGACGCGCGGCCATGGCCTCGGCTTCGGTCACCTGCGCGGCGGTCAGTTCTCCGCGGAGGGTTTCCAGCACCTGATCCACTTCGGCGCCGGCATTCTGCGCGCGCTTGGCGGCGGCGTAGGCCTTGACCTTGTCCTCCTCGACGCCGAGTCCCTGATAGTAATAGGTCGCCAGCTTGAGCCAGCCGTCCGGGTGCCCCTGCCGCGCCGCGAGATCAAACAGGCGGTAGGCGGTCTCAAGATTCTGCGGCACCCCGACCCCCGACTCGAACATGCTGCCGAGGAAAATCCGGCTGTCGGCCAGGCCCATGCGCGCGGCGCGATCAAACCAGGCCGCCGCCGCCACCACGTCGCGGGCCACGCCGGCGCCGTTGAGGTAATACAGCCCCACCTTGTGCTGGGCCAGCGCCAGACCGTTCTCGGCCGAGTTGAGGAAAAACGCGAACGCCTTCTCCAGGTCGGCGTCCACCACCCGGCCCTGCTCATAGAACACGCCGATGTTGTAGGCGGCCGACGGCATGCCCGAGGCGGCGGCAAGCCGATACCACCTCAGCGCGTCGGCGTCGCTGGCCTCGACTCCGGGGGCGCCGGTCTCCGCCAGGTTGCCCATCTTGTGCTGGGCCACGGCGTCCCCGCCCTCGGCGGCCTTCTGGTAGAGTTCGACCGCGCGCTGCTCGTTGGCCTCCACTCCGGCCCCGGCTTCATACAGCGCCGCCAGGCTGCGCAGGCCGACCGGATCATCCCGTTCGGCCGAGCGCTCGAAAAAGGTGCGCGCGGTCTCGAGGCTTTCCTCCACCCCCTCGCCACTGTAGTAGCGCTGGCCGAGCTGGTTCATCGCCACGGCGGAGCCGCCCTCGGCGGCATCGCGAAGCAGTTGCAGCGCCTGCGCCCGGTCGACATCATGATCGTAGGCCCCTTCCCACAACTGGCTGAGCACGATGGCGGACTCGGGGTCGCCGGCTTGCATGCCCTGCTGGAGCAGCGTCCGCGCCTGCTCGAAATCGCGCTCGACCACGCCGCCCTGCACATACAGAACCGCCAGGTTGCGCCGCGCTTCCTTGGAGCCTGCTTCCATGGCCTGGCGGAGCAGTTGCACCCCTTCCTGCTGCTGCTCGGCATCCTGCACTCCGGCGGCAATCAGCAGGAAGCCGAGGTTGTTGGTCGCCGTGACATGACCCTGCTCCACCGCCATGCGGTAGTAGGCGGCGGAATCGGGCAACGACGGCACCAAACCGATGCCGCGCTGCAGCCACAGGCCCATGGCGAACTGGGCGTTGGCATCGCCGGCGTCCGCCAGTTCCTTCAACTGGCGCACCACCTGGGTCGGATCACCGGATTCCTCCAGCTGTCCCAACAAGGTTTGCAATTCGGGGCTCGGCTCGGGCACGGTGTCGGGACCGAGACCGAAGATCAGCATCGACAGGGCGATGAGGGGGGCGACGATGGCTTCCATGGACATGACGGACTAATTGATGAGGATCACAGAGGTGGCTCCGGCCGTCCTCCAGCGCCGACAGTGCGACAAGGCCGGAAGGTTTGCAAGCCTGCAACATGGCAAATCCTGACCGCGCGCCGGAGCCCCGATGTTGCGGGGCTCCGGCGAACCCTGCAGCCGGCACCGATCCGGCCACCAGCCGCGGCCCGCCGCCGTCGCCATCACACCCCGAGTCCACAGTGAACCACCCGGCTCAGCGCTCCGACCCCCCGCCTTCCCGCTCGCCCCGCTGCAACTCCCCCGCCAACAACCGCTCCAGGTCGCCGGGTTGGTTGAACTCCCAATACGCCAACCGCTGGCTGTGGACCCGCTCAAGCCAACCCCCGTCGGCCTTGTCCCAGCGCTCGAGCCGGAACGGCCACACCGCCTCCAGCAGGAACTCGTCGCGCCCGCCCGCGTGATCCACACTGACCCGCCAGCGAGGGGCGGCGCGGCCCTCCTCCGCCGGCGCCTCCTCGATCCGCGCCGTGGCCGGGCCGAAGTCGATCGGCCTCGATTGCGAATCCACAACCCCCGGGGCCAACTGAAATGCCAGCCCGGCGCCCGGCGTCAGGTCGGTCGCCAAAGCCCGCACCCATACCGGCAACTCGTCGTAGAACACCCCGTCGTCGGGCACCTCCAGCACCTGCCGCACCTCGCTCATGCTCTCCCAGTAGGTCGTGGCCTGGTAATCCATCCGCTGGCGGCGGTGGCGGTTGCGCCGGGCGTCCTTCCAGGTGTTGCCGCAACTGTCGCCGCTGGTCAGGTTGAACCGCAGCAACCTGCCGTCCTCCCGCCGCCAGAAATGGGAGGTCATCTGCTGGTAGCGATAAACGCCCGTTTGAATCCCCAGCACCTGATTCAACTTCAACACCGGATA
>SKLO01000298.1 GCA_007123195.1 Verrucomicrobiales bacterium
CACCCGCTCGTAACGCTTCAGCACACGTTCTTCGGCCGGAGTCGACAAGTCTCCCGACCCGCCGGGATCCTCGGTATCGGTCAACAGCTCGTCCTCCGCCCCCTCGGCGGCGCCGGACCGCAGCAGGGCCTCCTGCAACAGGTCGCTCTCAATCACGTTGCGCCACAACTCATCGGCCGCGGCACGGTCGGCCGGCCAGTCGGACTCGCTGCGGGACAGTTCCACCGCCCGATCGCTGTCGAAGGTGAACTGGTCCGGGTCGGCCAGCAACTCACCAATGAACTCGGTCCGCTCGGCCACACGCTGCTTGAACAGATCATAGATCTCGTGCGCGGCCGAGATGTCCCGCATCAGGATTCGGTCGTCGAGAGTGTCGCCGAAGCGCTGAACCAGGTCATCGATGTCGGACTGGTAGAAATACCGCCGCTGGCCGTCGAGGAAGGACAGGTAGCGATCCAGCAGCCGGCGCGACACGACGTCGTCGAACTCCAGCCGGCTGTAGTGGTTGCTGCGCAGCATGTTCGCCACATACATGGCGACCTGGCCGAAATCCGTGTCCGCCTTGGCCTTCGGTGGCGCCACCATGGGGCTGCAAACGATGGTTCCGACAGCGAAGACGGCCAGCATACTGGACCAGGGACGGGGGGCGAAAGCGGGCTTGTTTGGCACGAGAGTCATCATGGGCAAGAAAGGATCCAAAGTCCACTGCTTTTAGGCACCACCGGGGCCCAAATGTTCAACGAGCGGGATATGCCAAACCTTACGACTCTCGCCCTTCAGGGGGTTCAGCCGGCTTGCGCGGGAGACAATCCTCCTGCCCCCCCCGCTCCCATGTTGACCCGCCGCCGGGACCGGGCGACACTGCTCCGGGGCCATCCGCCGGCCCCCGGTCCGGCGGACACAGCGCCTCCGGCCAGCCACGCGCCTGTAGCTCAGCGGTTAGAGCAGGGGACTCATAATCCCTTGGTCGCGGGTTCGAATCCCGCCGGGCGTAGGGGGGCACCACCCGCCCCAACCGGACGGCACCAACGGACGAAGATCAGACCAATTCCGCGCCGATTCTGCATTCAATCCGGTGCCCCTTCCCGGATCAGGCCAGCGTCACGGGACAAGAATTCCCGGTTAAGCGTTTGCCTCCCCCGGCACGGTTGGTTACTTTGACGGCTCGACCGATTCCGGGCCTCACCGGCCACCAGCGCCCGTCCGGCAGACCGGCCGGCCCCGGAGCCGGAAGTCCCCGCCCGCCTTGAGTCAACCAAGCCATCCACATCGAGCCACCAACACCCACCTGCATGGCACCGTCCCGCGTCAGCGACCTACACATTGAATCCAACCTGCCCCTGCCATCCCCGGCGGCCTTGCTTGACGAGGTGGCGCGCACCGGTGAACAAGCCGATTTCGTCGCTGAATCACGCCGCCAGATCCAGCAGATCCTGTTCGGCGACGACCCGCGCTGGCTGGTGGTGGTCGGTCCCTGCTCGATCCACGACACCAAGGCGGGCCTGGAATACGCCCGCCAGCTGGCGGAACTGGCGCGCGAGGTGGAGGACTGCATGCTGCTGGTGATGCGGGTCTACTTCGAAAAACCCCGCACCACAGTCGGCTGGAAGGGGCTGATCATGGACCCGCAGCTGGACGGAACCGACGACATTCCGGCCGGGCTGCGCCGGGCCCGCGGCTTCCTGCGCGACGTCATCGACCTCGGCCTGCCGACCGCCACCGAGTTGCTCGACCCGATCACCCCGCAATACATCTCCGATTTGATCTGCTGGTCGGCCATCGGCGCCCGCACCACCGAGAGCCAGACCCACCGCCAGATGGCGTCCGGGTTGTCCATGCCGCTCGGCTTCAAGAACGGCACGCCCGGCACCATCACCCCCGCCATCAACGCCATCAAGGCGGCGATCCAGCCGCAGACCTTCCTCGGCGTCAACCGGGACGGCGTGGCCTCGGCCGTGACCACCCGCGGCAACCCGCACTGCCACATCATCCTGCGCGGCGGCGACGCCGGTCCGAACTACTCGCCCGAGGCGGTCGAAGCCACCCGCCAGGCCCTGGCGGCCGCCAACCTGCCGGCCGCGGTCATGATCGACGCCTCCCACGGCAATTGCAGCAAGGACCACGAGCGCATGCCGGATGTGTTCCGCGAAATCCTGCAGCAACGGCTCGACGGCAGCCACCACGTCATCGGCGCCATGCTCGAGAGCAACCTGCTGGCCGGCAGCCAGAAGTTTCCGGTCCCGCTGGACCAGTTGACCTACGGCTGCAGCATCACCGATCCCTGCATCGACTGGCCCACCACCGCCGCCCTGCTGAGGGAGGCCGCCGGCCAACTGCGCTCTCATGGCATCACCCTCGGGCACCCCGGCACCGCGGCCAAGTCCACCGAGCCGGTGTCCGGCTGAAGGTATGGACCTTTCCAAGCCAGCACACCCGCCCACGCCCGGATGCCCGCAATTCCACCCGCCGACGCCGATCCATCGCCCGATGACGATGCGCCGAGCCCGGCGAAGCCAGCCCCACGGCGACGGCGCCGGTTTCTGCTGGTCGCCCGGATTCTGCTGGCCCTGCTGACTCTCGGACTGGTGTTTCATGGGCTGGAGAACCACCGCGGCCGGAGCGCCTGGGAAGCGGAATCCCAGCGGCTGCAGAACAAAGACCTGCCGCTGACCTTGCGCGAGGCGCTTGCACGGGCCGCCGCCGCGCGCGACCCGGTCGGCAGCAACTTCTGCCGCCTGCCCATGATGGCCGCGCTGCGCCAGTTCGACCACGCGGCCGACGGTTCGCTACAGTTCCTTCACCCGGAATTGGTGCAGCAATTCGACTCGCTGCAGCTGCCCCTGCAACCCGGCGACCCACCTCACTTCGGAGCCATCGGCCTGCAGACTCCGGCCGACCTCGTCGGCTGGGAGCAATGGCTCGATGGCCGATCGCCCTCGACCACCGAACGTTCGCCGTCGCCAACTGCCTCCGACCCGACCAGAGCCTCTGAGGAAGCGACCGCCGCCAGCCGCATCCTCGAAGCCCTGAGCCCGACCGACTGGGTCTATCAGTCGCTGGTCCATGCCGCCCGGGAATCCGGCCACGCGGCCTTCCCCCCCTACCTCGACGGCGACGAAACGCTGCAGCAACTGATCGACCTCGACCTGCCCGAGGTCGCGCGACTGCTGCACGTGGGCGATGCCGTGCAGTTGCGCGGCCTGGCTGCGCTCGGCCTGGCCGAACCGGATGCCGACGCCGCGCTGGATGCCTGGCGGGTGTTGCAACGACTCGGCGATGCCCTGCGGAGCGGTCCCGCCCTGATCCACAGCGTCAACGCCAACCACCTCGACGAGGCCTG
>SKLO01000417.1 GCA_007123195.1 Verrucomicrobiales bacterium
AGGTCCAGGCGGCCGTTGCCGTTGAGGTCGGCGACACGGAGTTGCAGGCCGACGCCGGGGCCGTCTTCCCCCGGAGGACTCACCACCACAGGATAGCGCTCGAACCGGTCCTCGCCGGCGATGAACTTGTAGGCGTAAATCACCAGCCCGTCATCGGCCCCTGCATCCCGCCCGCCGTGGCCGTAGTAGCGCTTGCCGGTGATCAATTCCTCGCGCCCGTCGCCGTCCAGATCCTCCCACAACAGCACATGGGCCTGCGACCAGCTGTCGTCGATGGCATGGCGCCGCCATTGCAAAGTGCCGTCGGCAGCGGGCTCCAGCTGCTGCTCCCAAAACAGCCCGTAGTTGTGGCCGTCGCCCCACAGGATGTCGCTGCGGCCGCTGCCATCGACGTCGAGGATCAGCGCGGGCACCGACATGTGCCCCTTGACCCAGTCGGCGTGCCGGCGCCAGCCGCCGTCGGCCAGCTGCTCATACCAGCCGTTCTTGTAGACGATGTCCATCCGGCCGCTGCCGTTGAGGTCCCCCACCCCGGTGCCGTGGCCGTTGCTGCCGGGTCCGCCCTCGGCCACGGTCACGGTCTCCACCTTCGGCCCGTCCTCGTGTGGAATGATCTTGTAGTAGCGCATCGGCAGGTTGTCGCCCCAGCTGTTCACCAGCAGTTCGGTCCGGCCGTCGCCGTCGATGTCGGCCATCAGGGTCGCCTCGTTCTGCCCCAGTCCGGTGTCGACCAGCAGGTGCCGCTGCCATTTCCTGCCCTCGGCCAACCCCTCCGGTCCGGGGTTTTCATACCAGTAGAGTTCGGTCTCCATGAAGCTGCCGGAGACAATGTCGGGGTAACCGTCGAGGTTGATGTCCAGTGCGTGCTCGCCGTTGTTGGTCAGGTATTCGCCGTCGGCGAACGGTTCCAGATCGCGCACCGGACGCTGTTTGGTGAACTCCGGACCCTCATACCAGAATTCCCCGGCGGAGATGTCGAGGTGGCCGTTGCCATTGAAGTCCGCCACCGCGA
Organism: Verrucomicrobiales bacterium; assembly: GCA_007123195.1. Classification (GTDB taxonomy): domain Bacteria; phylum Verrucomicrobiota; class Verrucomicrobiia; order Verrucomicrobiales; family SKLO01; genus SKLO01. The sequence continues at coordinate 1,013 of SKLO01000417.1, forward strand.
TGCCCTCGTTGCGGTCGAGGTGCAACTTCTGCACCCGAAACGCCGGCCACGGCCCCTGCCCCTCGCGCATCCCCTCCCCGCCGCCGGCGCCTTGTTCGGCCGCCGCCGGCGCGGTCAGGATCAAGGCCAGACCGAGCACCGCGAGCGCGGGCCAGCCCGGCACCGACGCCGGCGCGGCCATGGCCATGGGGACAACCGACCGCGGTCGGGGCGAAACGGGATTGGGGGTGGAATACAAGTTCACCTTGCAGCCTTCCCGCGGGCGGCTTGGGTGTCAAGCCCGCCCTCGCTGGCCCATGAGAAGCGGGCCACACGTTGCGAAACCGAGCTGGAAGGTTGCGCACCGCCGCAGGTGAGGCAACGTGCCGTGTTCCAGCAATCACTCCGCACCATGCCCAGACTGCTTGTCGCCACCGGAAACCGACACAAGACCGAGGAGATCGGCGCCATTCTGGGCGGCGACTGGCAGCTTGAGGACCTCAACGACCATCCGGACCTGACGCCAGCGGTGGAGGACGGGGACACGTTTGAGGCCAACGCGGTCAAGAAGGCGCTCGGCATTTCCCGCCAATGCCCCGGGGTGCTGGTGCTGGCGGACGACTCGGGCCTTGAGGTCGACGTTCTCGGTGGCGCTCCGGGCGTGCGCTCGGCCCGCTACGCCGGCACCGGGGCCGGCGACGCCGACAACCGGATTCATCTGCTGGCTGAACTTGCCCGGCTGGATCCGCCACCCCCACCCCCGCTGACGGCCCGGTTCCGCTGCGTGCTGGCACTGGCGCGCGACGGCGGCACCTTGGGCACCTTTGATGGCACCGTCGAAGGACGGATGATCCGCGCGCAGCGCGGCCGCGGCGGGTTTGGTTACGACCCGCTGTTCGTTCCCGAGGGCCACGAACAGACCTTTGCCGAACTGCCGGCGGAGGTGAAGAACGGGCTCAGCCACCGCGCGCGCGCGCTGGCCGCGGCCATCGGGTCGCTGCAGGAATCGGGAGCCAACCCGGCCGCCGGATCGGGCACCTGACCGCCGGCAACCACCGGGTGCCCCGGGCCCACGAGCCCGGCACTTCGGCCCCGAATCCAACCGGTTCCGCACCCCGGCGGGAACACGCTGTTCCGCATCGTGTTTCATCCGCCCAACCCCGCCGGACGTTCACCATGGAGCCTCGTGCTCACCACCAGCCAATCACCCTGCCTTCGGGATCGGCCGACGTTTGCCATGACCTACCTTGACTACCATCTTTGGTTCAACCTGCCGGTGATGATCGCGCTGCTGGCATGGGCACTGATCACCCGGCGCCTTTGCCTCGCCCACGTGGCCTGCATTGGTGCGGTGGCGGTGATCGCGTTCGTGTTCACCACACCGTGGGACAACCTGGCCGTGGCGCGGGGTTACTGGGACTTCGACTGGGATCGCGTCACCCCGGTGGAACTGACCGCCTTCAGGCAGACGTGGCGGCTGCCGGCGGAGGAGTATGCCTTTTTTGTGATCGAAACCATCATCGTCGGTCTCGTCTGTCTGTTGTTCCTGCCCCGCCCCCGATTCCAGCCCTCGGGTTCACCGGCCCCGTCCAGCCGCCGCTGAAACGGCGGCACGTTCACCCCCAACACTCACCGTCATGGGATACTTCTGGCACCTGTTCCTCTGGTTTCTGCCGCTGATCATCGGCCAATGGCTGTGGTTCCGCCCGATCCTCTGGAGCAACCGCCGGGTGGTGTTCGGCGCCACCATCCTGTGCGGCACCTACTTCAGCCTGTGCGACGTCGCCGCGATCCGCTCGGGCCTGTGGTTCTTTGGCGAAGAACACCTGATCGGCCTGTTCGTCGGCCCGGTGCCGATTGAGGAGATTCTGTTCTTCTACCTCACCAGTCTGTTGGTTGCCCAGAGCTTCATCCTGTTCCTCCCCCAGCGGTTGCGCTGGTCGTGATGGGCTTCGCGAAGCGTGAGAGCCAGCTGTGAATTGGCGCAATTCGACCTGCTGGGCGTGATGCGGACAACTCGGCGCCGGGACCACGGCGGCGGTCCATTCGCAGCGGGCGAAAGAGCCCGTCAAGGGAGGGGGCGCAGGAGACGTGCGACCCGCCCCCCGGTCGAATTGAGGCAATTCAACCTACGGTCGCTGCGCTCGTGAGGCCGGGGTGAGGCGGGGCGTTAGGGAGCTGAGTGGTCGGGGGCCATTGGCTTGACCCTGTGCTGCGGATGGCGGCAGCCCCGTAGGTTGAATTGGGGCAATTCGACCTCCTGGGCGCAGCGCGAACGGGCTGGGGCCGCGACCACGCCGGGGCTCCATTCGCAGGGGGCAAAAGGGGCGGTGAAGGAAGTGGGCGTGGGGAACGAGCGGCGCGCCCCCCGGTCGAATTGCTGCAATTCAACCTACGGTCGATGCGCTCGCGAGGCCGGGGTGAGGCGGGGCGCCATGAGGTAGACGACGCGGTGTGCTGTCGCTGAACCAAGGGCGGCAGTCACGCAGGTTGAATTGGCGCAATTCGACCTCCTGGGCGCAGTGCGAACGGGCTGGGGCCGCGACCACGCCGGGGCTCCATTCGCAGGGGGCAAAAGAGGCGGTGAAGGAAGGGGACACAGGGGGCATGCCGCCGGCACCCCGGTCGAATTGAGGCAATTCAACCTGCGGTCGCTGCGCTCGCGAGGACCGGGGTGAGGCGGTGTGCCGGGAATGTGGCTTTGGTCAACGGCTTGAGGCTGCGCCTCGAGTGGCGGGATCAGCTGCCGCTGGTGGCGGGCTCGGGCTTGGGCTTCCCGCTGTCGCCGTTGCTGTTGCTGGCACTGAGGCGCAGTTCTTTCTTGTCGGAATCGACCGTCACCTTGACCATGTCCCCCTCCTTGACGTCGCCGCGCAGCAGATGTTCGGCCAGCGGATCCTCGAGGTTGCGCTCGACCGCGCGCCGCATCGGGCGGGCACCGTAGGCGGGGTCGTAGCCTTTTTCGATCAGCAGGTCCTTGGCGGGTTGGTCGAGTTCCACCTGGATGTTCTTGTCTTGCAGGCGCTTGGTGACCTTTTCGATCTCAAGATCGATGATGCGCACCAGGTCCGGCTTGTCCAGCATGCGGAACACCACCAGCTCGTCGAGCCGGTTGAGGAACTCCGGTTTGAACGCGCGCTTGGCCTGCTCGATGATCTTGTCGCGCATGCCCTCGTAGTCGGCCTGGTCGGCCGACATGGCGCCAAAGCCGAGCGAGGTCTGCTTCTTGATGGTTTCCGCGCCGACGTTCGAGGTGAGGATGATGATGGTGTTGCGGAAGTCGATCTTGCGCCCGAAGTTGTCGGTAACGGTGCCCTCCTCGAGGATCTGCAGCAGCAGGTGCATCACATCCGGGTGGGCTTTTTCGACCTCGTCGAACAGCACCACCGAATAGGGACGGCGACGGACCGCCTCCGAAAGTTGGCCACCCTCCTCGTAACCGACATAGCCCGGGGGCGAGCCGATCAGCCGGCTGGAGGTGTGCTTCTCCATGTATTCCGACATGTCGATCTGGATCAGGGCGTCCGGGTCACCGAACATGAACTCGGCCAGGTTCTTGGCCAGATAGGTCTTGCCGACCCCGGTGGGGCCGAGGAAGATGAACGAGCCGATCGGCCGGCGCGGGTCCTTGAGGTCGGCACGGGAGCGGCGCAGGGCCTTGCTGATGGCGACCACAGCCAGGTCCTGGCCGATGACACTGGACTTGAGTTCCTGCTCCATGTTGAGCAGCTTCTCGGCCTCGGCCTGCTCCATGCGGCGCAGCGGCACGCCGGTCCACTTGGAGATGACCGCCATGATGTCCTCTTCATCGACCTCGACGATCTTCTCCTCGCTGACCGCGCGCCAGGCCTGCAGCTCGTCTTCGAGGCGCTTGCGCTCGGTCTTCTCGCGGTCGCGCAGGGCGGCGGCCTTCTCGAAGTCCTGATCCTTGATGGCGGCGTCCTTCTCGGCGCGGATGGACTCGATCGACTCCTCGATGGCCTTCAGCGAAGGCGGCCGGGTCATGGCGCCGATGCGGGCCTTGGCCCCGGCCTCGTCCATGATGTCGATGGCCTTGTCCGGCAGGAAGCGGCCGCTGAGGTAGCGGGAGGACAGCTTGACGGCGGACTCGAGCGCCTTGTCGCTGTAGACCGCCTTGTGATGCATCTCGTATTTCTGCCGCAGGCCCATCAGGATCTGGATGGCGTCATCAACGCTCGGCTCCTGGACCTTGACGGTCTGGAACCGGCGTTCGAGGGCGGCGTCCTTCTCGATGTATTTGCGATATTCGTTGAGGGTGGTGGCGCCGACGCACTGCAGCTCGCCGCGGCTGAGGGCGGGCTTGATGATGTTGGACGCGTCCATCGCGCCCTCGGCCGAGCCGGCACCGACGATGGTGTGCAGCTCGTCGATGAACAGGATGACGTTCTTGGTGCGGCGGATCTCGTCCATCACCGCCTTGATGCGCTCCTCGAACTGGCCGCGATATTTGGTGCCGGCGACCATCAGCGCGAGGTCGAGGGTGATGACACGCTTGTCGCGGAGGATCTCGGGCACGTTGCCGTGGCCGATTTCCTGGGCCAGGCCCTCGACGATGGCGGTCTTGCCGACACCGGCCTCGCCAATCAGCACCGGATTGTTCTTGGTGCGGCGGCAGAGGATCTGGATCACCCGCTCGATCTCGTCGGCGCGGCCGATGACCGGATCCAGCTCGTCCTTCATCGCCAGCTCGGTCAGGTCGCGGCCGAACGCGCGCAGGGCGGGGGTCTTGGACTCCTTCTTTCCGGGACCGGCGGTGGCGCCCTCGGCGCCGGCTTCCTCGTCCTCGGAGTCGTCCGGGCTGAAGTTGGGATCGAGTTCGCGAAGGATCTCGTTGCGGGTGCGCTCGATGTCGATCTCGAGGTTCTTGAGCACGCGGGCGGCCACGCCCTCGCCCTCGCGCAGCAGCCCGAGCAGGATGTGCTCGGTGCCGACGTAGGAGTGGTTCAGGGCCTTGGCTTCGCGGCCGGCCAGCGCCAGCACCTTCTTCACGCGCGGGGTGTAGGGGATGGTGCCGACCATTTTGGTCTCGGGACCGGAGCCGACCTGTTTCTCGACCTCCATGCGCACGGTTTCGAGGTCGAGGCCCATCTTTTGCAGGACATTGACCGCCACGCCCTGGCCAAGCTTGATGAGACCGAGCAGCAGGTGTTCGGTGCCGACGTAGTTGTGGTTGAAGCGGTCGGCTTCCTTGCGGGCGAGGGCCAGGACTTGTTGGGCTCTCGGGGTGAAATTATTCATCATTCGTCCTCTCGGTTTTGGCATTCCGGGGGCTGGCCCCGGTGCCGGGTGATTTTGAGAAACAAGTATCAGGCGCCGGGGTGGTTTGCAAACGGCGACGGGTGATTTCGGCGCGCATGGCGTCACGCGGCTGGGCATCGAGCTCGCGTCCGGCCTCAAGTTGCAGGTGGGCCGGCTGGATCTCCAGCAGCAGCATGTCGAGCAGGGCGGCATCCGGGCAGTTCCAATGGCCGAGATCACGCGCCAGCCGCAACATTGAAAGGTGGTGCAGGGCCTCCTTGGAGGTGAGGATGTGACAGTGGCCGAGGATCGCGTGGGCGCGCGCGACCTGGTCGGCCAGCATGGTGGGCTTGTCCTCCGTCAGCTTGGCGCGGGCGTTGTCCTCGTGCCCCACCACCTGGGTCAGGACCCGCTCAAGGCGCTCGATGATCGCCGGCTCATCCTCACCGAGGGTGCTCTGGTTGGAGATCTGGAACAGGTGCCCGAGAGCCTCGGTGCCCTCGCCGTAGAGGCCGCGCACGGCGAGGCCGATCTTGTTCACCGCCTTGATCACCTGGCCGATCTGCTCCGACAACACCAGCCCGGGCAGGTGCAGCATGGCCGAGGCCCGCAGTCCGGTGCCGAGGTTGCTGGGGCAGGCAGTGAGGTAGCCCCACTCGTTGTCGAAGGCGTAGTCGAGCTGCTGCTCGAGGGCGTTGTCGATCGAGTCGGCGAGACTCCAGGCTTCCTCGAAGTTCAAGCCGGGGCGGATGATCTGCAGCCGCAGGTGATCCTCCTCGTTGATCATGATGCTGACCCGCTGGCGACGGTCGGCCACCAACGCGCAACCGGCGCCGCGGGCGGCGTGCTCGCGGCTGATCAGGTGGCGCTCGACCAGCACCTGCTTCTGCAGCTTGTCCAGACTTGAGAGTTCCGTCTGGAATCCGTCCTGCATCTGGTCGAGAGCGGCCACCATCGGTTGGATCTCCTCGAGCGAGCGCTGGCGTTCATCCTTGCGAGCCCAGCCAGGGAACATGAACGATTGCACGTTCCGTGCCAGCCGGATGCGGCTGGTGAGGACGATGTGCGAGTCCGGACCACCACCGACCATCCAGTCGGCGGGGCGGCGCATCAGGGTGGAAAAACGCATCATGACAGCAACGCAAGCGGCGCGGGACAGGTGCACCGTCCGGACCGGACGTGGCGCCGGGACCGGCCAGTGGCTGGCTCGGGCTTCTGGATGAAAAGAATCCTCATGATCTCAGTGGATACGACCGCCGACGGGGAGACAGAACAGGATAGCGCCGAAAAGCTCCTGTTTCAGGTGGAATCGGACGGGCGGACGGGATCGCCGGGCCATGCCGTTGAAACCGGCGGGCGACTGCCACGACCAATGGCGGCGAATCCGAGGCTGGTGTCTGCTCACTGGGCCGGCGTGGACTGCATTCGCTTCAACTCGTCCCGCAAACGGGCCGCTTCCTCGAAGCGCTCCTCCTTCACCGCCTCGGCAAGGCAGCGCCGCAGGTCGTCGAGGCGCTCGCTCAGAACACCCTCGTCCAATTGCCTCGCCGGAACCTTGCCGCGATGGCGGTTGCCCCGGTGCATGGCACCGATCATCTGCCGGACCCCTGAGCGGAACACGTGGTAGCAGGCCGGGCAACCGAGGCGGCCGGTGCGCCGGAGGTCGGTCTCCGAAAAGCCGCAGTGCGCACAAACCCTGGCATCCTCCGGATCTGCGGCCGCCTTTTCCAACGGGACCGCGGAGGCCGAGGGCTGGTCGATGGTCTCGGAGGTGCCCACGCCCATCAGCAGGTCGGCCAGCGCAAATCCGGTGGGATCGGTGACCCCTTTTTCCTTTGAACACTGTTCACAAAGGTTGACCTTTTGCATCTGGCCATTGACGATTTGAGTCAGAAACAGGGTCGCAGGCTTGTCACAAAGGTCGCATTTCATGGGCTGTGGGTTGCATGGGTTACGAACAAGTCATCGGCGCGGGCGCGGAACGGCCCGGGACACCGGCGGCGGCGGATCCGCCCCCTTGGTCCGGCTGCCGGCACAGGCCCGCGGACGCTCAGACCGGGGTTCCCGCATGCTTCACCATCTCTCGAAAGTGGCGGATGAACTCGGCCGTCACCGGACCGGGTCGGCCGTCGCCGATTGGACGACCGTCCAGCCGCACCGCCGGGATGATCTCGGCGGCCGTGCCGGTGAGGAAGCACTCGTCGGCCGTGTAGATGTCGTAGCAGGTCAGCTGGGCCTCCTTGAGCGGCAGCTGCATGGTCATGCAGATCTCGATGGCGATGGAGCGGGTGACGCCCCTCAGGGCGCCGGAGGCGACCGGCGGGGTCAGCACCTCGCCGTTCTTCAGGATGAAAATGTTGTCGCCGGTGCACTCGGCCACGTAGCCCTGCTCATTGAGCATCAGGCCCTCGTCGGCCCCGGCCTGGATCGCCTCGATCTTGGCCATGATGTTGTTGAGGTAGTTGAGCGACTTCACCATCGGGCTGAGCGAGGCAACGGTCGGCCTCCTGGTGGCACAGGTGTTGAGCACCAGGCCGTCGTGGTATTTCTCCTCGGGATAGAGCGCGATCTTGTCGGCGATGATGATCACCCCCGGCTTCGGGCAGTGGTAGGGGTTCAGCCCCAGGGTGCCGACCCCGCGGGTGATCACCAGGCGGACGTAACCGTCGGACAGGCCGTTGCGGCGGATGGTTTCCAATACCGCCTCGGTCATCCCGGCCTTGGACAGCGGAATGGCCAGGCAGATGGCCCGGGCGGAGTCGTAGAGGCGGTCGATGTGATCCCCCAGCCGCAGCACGCGGTTGTGATAGATGCGAATGCCCTCAAACACGCCGTCGCCATACAACAGGCCGTGATCGAACACTGATACCTTGGCGTCCTCGCTGGGGACGAACTCGCCGTCGAGATAGATTTTCATGGTTGTGACTGAGGACTGATCACCGCCGCGCCGGCGGGCTTGGGGCCGGCGCACGCAAGCGGACGGGGCCGCCCCGCCCGTCCCGGCCGGATTCAGGTCAGGCGACCGTCCTGCAACGTCAGGACCCGGTCGCCGAGGCGCGCCAGCCCGGGATCGTGGGTGACCACAATGAGGGTTTTCCGCGATTCTTCAACCAAGGATAACAACAGGCCCATCACTTCACCGCCGGTGGCGCGATCGAGGTTGCCGGTGGGTTCGTCGGCAAAGATGATGCCCGGATCGTTGATGAGGGCGCGGGCGATGGCGACCCGCTGCTGCTCGCCGCCGGACAACTGGTCGGGCAGGTGCTCCAGGCGGTCGCCAAGACCGACCAGCTGCAGCAGTTCCCGCGCCCGGTCGGGCCTGGGGCTGCCGGAGATCATCGACGGCGACAGGACGTTCTCGAAAGCGGTGAGTTCCGGCAGCAGGAAGTAGCGTTGGAAGATGAAGCCGCTGGTCTGGCTCCGCATCAGCGCGCGTTGCTGGCGGTTGAGCTGGTAGATCGAGCGGTCATCGATCAGCACCTTGCCCGTCTTGGGGGCCTCAAGGCCGGCCAACACGTAGAGCAGGGTGGTCTTGCCGGCACCCGAGGGGCCGCAGAGAAACAGTTTCTCCCCGGTCCGGGCTTCCACTGTCAGCCCCTTCAGGACCTCCGTGTGGCGGTCCCCGCTGCGGTAGGATTGGTGGATGTCGATGGCTTGCAGGCGCATGGGCGAGGCTGTTCCGGGCCGCCGCGGGCCCCGGGCCGGCGAGCCTGGGCCCAAGCCATGCCCGGGTCAGGAGCTTTAGCGGCAAATGACCCGGGCGCAAGCGGCAGTTGGGTTCCCGGAGACCTTGCCCGCCCGGGCGTCAGGAAGCCCTGACAGCCTTGCGGCGGCGCTTGATCGCCATCTCCAGGGCCTTCTTGTCACCGTAGCGGCCGATCGAATACTTGGCGGTCCGGCGTCCCCCGCTGGGGTCCATCCAGGCGGCCTGCCAGTATTCGTAGGTGTGCTTGCCACCGGCGCGGGACACCACGTGGGTGACCCCGACGACACCACTTTTCTTGATCCGGCGCTTTTTCCGGGCCGCGGCCTCCTGGCGGACCTTCGGCAGTTTCGCCACCAGCTTGTTGCGGAATTCCTGGGCCGCCTTCAGCGCCTTGCCCTTGCCGCCGCTGGACTTGTCCGGAAAGTATTTCTGTTGGGTCTTGCCGTTGTAGGTGACCCTCACGTAGTAGCCGTGATTCTTCTTTTCCGGCTGGTCGATCCGGCTGATGCCGTACATGGTTCGTGGTTTCAGGTTCATTGTGGTTCCTTGGTTGAATCCGCCCGCCACCCCGGTGGCAGGCTCGTTTCGCTCTACCACATAAACTAACACAAACAGGCCGGCGGACAATCGGTTTCAGTCTGGCATTGACACCATTGATTTCCTAGCGTTGAACGATTCCAGTCAGGCTCCGGATGCAAAACCGCCGTCCTGACGCACGGCCTCGTAAAGCACCACCCCGGCGCAAACGGCCAGATTGAGGCTGCGCTCCCCCTGACGCATCGGCAGGCGCAGGACCCGGCCGGGCGCCTCGCGCAGCATCGATTCCGGCAGGCCGCGCGTCTCGCTGCCGAACCAGAACCAGTCGCCCGCCCGCAACTCCGCCTGCCACGGCGCGGAACCGCCCTTGGTGGAGAGAAACCAGTGGCGGGCGTCGGCCGGCAACTGGGCCTGGAACGATGCCAGATTGTCCCAGACCGACGGCTGCAGCCGGTGCCAGTAGTCAAGCCCGGCCCGCTTCAGGAGCCGGTCATCAAGGCTGAAGCCCAATGGGCCGACCAGATGCAATCGCGCCCCTGTGGCCATGCACAGGCGGCCGATGGTCCCGGTGTTGGGCGGGATCTCGGGCCTCAGCAGGACCACGTTCCACATCGATCAACCAACGACCTCGACCTCGGCGGCGTCGATGTTGACGCGGCGACCTTCCCGGTCGAACCGGACTTTGCCGGGGGTGAGCGCGAACAGGGTGTGGTCGCGGCCCATGCCGATGTTCCGGCCGGGGTGGAACTTGGTCCCACGCTGGCGCACGATGATGCTGCCGGCGGTCACCAATTCACCACCGAAGTGCTTGACGCCGAGCCGCTTGCTGCGGCTGTCGCGGCCGTTCTTGACGCTTCCTTGTCCTTTCTTGTGAGCCATGGTTTGTGTCTCCTTGTAGTCGTAATGAGTCAACGACCCGTGGACCGGGTCAGGGCCGATCAGCCGGCGATCGACGTGATCTTGACCCGGGTGATGGGCTGCTTGTGGCCTTTGGTGGTCGAGGATCCCTTGCGGCGGCGGAATTTGAAAGCGGTGACCTTGGGCGCGCGCTTCTGGGCCACGACCTCGGCGGTCACGGTGGCTCCGTCGACCAGCGGGGTGCCGATTCTGGTGCCGCCCTCGCCGGCCACCATCAGCACCTGGTCAAAGCTGGACTCGGAACCTTCCTCGCCCTGCAGGCGCGGCACGTCGAGGACGTCGCCCTCGCTGACGCGGTATTGGCGGCCTCCGGTCTTGATCACGGCGTAAGTCATGGCTGGTATGGCGGTATGGATTTGAATGAAATCTGGGGCGGCGCCGGCTTTTCGAGCGGAAAAGCGGGCCGCGGTGGCTGCCGATGCCCGGGCGGGAATGCCCTGGCTCGGAGAGCCGGAAAGGTTTCACAAGGTTAAAGGTTCGGCAACTGGAAAATCAGCCTTGTTCGTCTTTCCCTCCATCGGGTCCGGCGGACGGCGTGAGAAACACGAACCCCTCGTCGTCCAGCCAGGCCCCGTCGGGCAACTGCCACCGCGCGCCCCCCAGTGGCTCACCTGCCAGTGCCAGCGGCCGGGTGGACGCCACTTCGATCCCCGGCAGCAGCTTGCCGACCGAGCCCGGGCGCCACGACGGCTGGTGCTCGGCGTCCGGTGGCAGCGGCGGCTCGGGCAG
>SKLO01000097.1 GCA_007123195.1 Verrucomicrobiales bacterium
ATTTAACAATAGCAAATAACGCACCATCATGCCCCGCATCCCCATCGTCGCCGCCAACTGGAAAATGCACAAGACCCCGGCCGAAGCCGTGGCCTTCATCCAGCCGTTCATGGTCGCCCTGACCGATTCAAAAGCCACGCCCGACCGGGTCGAAGTGGTCTTGTGCCCGCCGTTTGTCGACCTGAGCGCGGCCGCCACCGAGCTGCGCCAGTCCTCGCGTCCGGTGGGCCTTGGCGCCCAGAACATGTCCCAGCACAGCCACGGCGCCTACACCGGCGAGGTCAGCGCCGCCATGCTCGCCGCGGTCGGCACCACCCACGTCATCCTCGGTCATAGCGAGCGGCGCCAGTTGTTCGGCGAGACCGATGCCGGGGTCAACGCCAAGCTCAAGGCCGCCCACGGGGCCGGCCTGTGCCCCATCGTCTGTGTGGGTGAAACCCTCGAGCAACGCGACGCCGCCGAAATCGAGCAGGTGTTGTCCACCCAGATCCACGGCGCTTTCGCCGCCGTGCCGCCCGAGTCGGCCGCCACCACCGTCATTGCCTACGAACCCGTCTGGGCCATCGGCACCGGCCGCACCGCCACTCCCGAGCAGGCTCAGGAGGCTCACGCCCACATCCGTCAGCTGCTGGTCTCGTTGTATGACGACCAAACCGCCGGCCGGATCCGCATCCAATACGGCGGCAGCGTCAAGCCCGGCAACATGGCCGAACTCATCGCCATGCCCGACATCGACGGCGCCCTCGTCGGCGGCGCCAGTCTTGAGCCCGACAGTTTCCTCGGCATCGTCACCGCGGCCGCCGGGGCCGCTTGAAGTGGCCTCCTTGTAGCGGGCCGCTGGGAGGCGCCGGGTCCGACGATGCTTGGGCTCCCGGGCCGTGGTTCCGGGTGCTCCCGCCATGCCCGCACCATGGCGGCGGCTTGAGTCAGAGGGTGGTTTGATTCGCCAGCGCGGCCAGCGGCGCCGGAGTCGACTTGCGGCGGTAGCGCAAGAACAGGCACGGCCCCTCCCTGCCGAGCGTCTCCGGCGGCAGGAAGTCGTCCTCAAACCGGGGCAGCCAGGTGTCGCCCTCGTGGGGTTCGTCGACCACGGTCAGGTAAACCAGGTGGCAATGTGGCAGCAGCGCCCGATAGACCATCGCGCCCCCGATCACAAACAGCGGCGGTTCTTGCCCCTGCATCAAGGTCGGCAGTTCGGTGGCGGGATCGCTCAGTCGCCGGACCTCCGGCCAATCGCCGCCCGACTCGTGGCGGCGCGACCACACCAGGTTGAGGCGGCCGGGCAGGGGGCGGCCGATGCTTTCGAAGGTGCGCCGGCCCATCAGCACCGGATGACCGAGCGTGGTCTGCTTGAAGAACCGCAGGTCGGCCGGATGATGCCACGGCAACCCGCCGGCGCGCCCGATCACGCGATCCGGCGTCATCGCCGCGATCGCCGCCACTTCAAAACCCGCCGACACCTCCGGGTCCCGGGGGGTTGAACCGGCTTTGTCAGGGTCGGGTGACAACATCCCGGCTGTTCGCCGTCGCGACCCTCCTTGTCAAGTGGGCGCGGCCAGCCGGACCTTGTTGGCTGACCCACGGCCCGTCAACTTGCGACCGTCCTCGATACGGGACAGGGATTGCGCCTGCGAGGACCGGGATAAGGCCATGTGTCACGACGTTGCGGCGCGGTGCGGTCCGATGGCGCCTTCGCGCAGGCGAGCCTCATCTTGTCTTAGCGTGGGCCACTGACCCGCTACAAGAAAGGATTGAGGACGCGGACGCGGCCGTCGTCTTGACCGGGGTTGAGGTCTTCGGAGAGGAGTTCATCGCAGGTGGCGGCGTGGGCGGCGGCAAGGATGGCGGCGTCCCAGTAGGAGATTTGGCAGCGGTCCTTGATACGCAAGGCTTCTCGCATCAGCGGGACGGTGAGATCGATGACGCGGAATCGCAGCCAGAGATCGATTAGGGAGGCGGCTTCTGCGTGGGTGAGTGGCTGGGAGCGGGTGGGCCGGGTGGCCTGAACGTAGAACTCTTGGAGCACCTGGACGGAGAGGGCAAGGTCTGTGCGACGGAGAATCGCGCGGGCCGCCAGCGCTTTCCCGCGCTCGGCGGGCGCAGGCGAGATGGCGTAGAGCAGGATGTTCGTGTCGAGAAAAGTCATCGGCGCTGGTCATAAAGAGCCTCGCGGGTGAGATTGTCCGCCGCTGTGAAGCCGGGGTGCGTCTGCCAGATGCGGTCCAGCAGTTGCTCCTGCTCGCGCACGAGGTCGCGGGGCGCCTCGGCCGTGCCAGCGAGGGAGAGCAGGTAGCTTTTCACCAGCGCCGAAACGGAGGAATCCCGCTGGGCAGCGATGATGCGCGCCCGACGGTAGGTCTCGTCGTCGAGGGCGAGGGTGATGTTTTTCATGACTCCACATTGTCACGGTTTCACAGTTTCACAACCGCGAATACCGAGTTTGCACGCCGGGCGTTCACGGCGATTGGCCAGCCACCTGGAATCTTGGAAAGGCGGTATTGAGGGGTGGGTATGCCTCGCTGAGGCTTGGGACCAACGCCCAAGGGGACTTTATGGCATTTGCCATCCGGCTGGGCTGCCAGACGTGGTGGCGTACCAGGATTCCGTCGGCGGAGGAACCAAGCGTGAGTATCGGCTGCGGGACCATGGCTGTTTTCGTGGTGGGGCAGGGGAGAGGTGCAGGGTGATTCGGAACATCCGGGTTATGCGGCCGAGTCAGTCGACGTCTCGGGGGATTGGCAGTCGGTTTGCATGACGGGATGGGCGACGAAGCCGAGGTGGAACGCCAGACCGAGGCGCCGCAGTAGATCGAAGCCGGATTTGGCGACCGCGCAGAGCACCAAGGGGTCGGGGTTGGCATGAGATGCGGGCGGCGGGGTGGCCGGCGCGTGGGAGAGGCCGGCAGCCGCGACCTCGGTTTTCGGTGACGGAGGGTTTCCGGCGGCAGAGTCGGGGGCGTGGTTTGCGGCCTTGATGGCCGCCAGAGCGTTGGCCAGGGCAGGCAGCTTGTCAGGGTGATTCCAATGAATGCGGGTTTAATAATCTGCAAACAATCGTTTCAGGATCAAATAGCCAGACCGACTGTTTTGGCTTGTCGCTCCAAGGTTGATCGGGCATCTCCGCGGATGGTCGTCGATCATGCCGCTGCGGCCGGGTGCCGGTGCAGATCACACCTTCGGCCAGTTGATGATCATGGCTGAGGGTCGGTCCCGCGCTGCACCCCGGAAATGGGGGTCCGGGATTTAGTTTACCTTTAGTGTTGCTCGGGGGTGTAACGATTTGACGATGCCACGTCATGCCTGAATGCACACAGCCGCCACTACC
>SKLO01000338.1 GCA_007123195.1 Verrucomicrobiales bacterium
AATGTTGAATGTTGAATGTTGAATGTTGAATGTTGAATGGAAGCTGGTGCGGGGGCGGGTGGATTGAATGACGAGTGATGATTGTTGAGTTTTGATTTTTGAAGTCAGAGGGGGCGGCGCTGGGGCGACGTGTGATTGGTAACTGACCGCTGACTGGTGACCGCTGACTGGTGACCCGAGATCACCACCACCACCAGCGGAGGCGGATGAAGTCGGCGGTGCGGTGGGTGACGATCCACCAGTAGCTGCGGCGGCCGGCGTCGACCTTGGCGATGCCGGTCATGCCGGGGCGCCACCAGGGGGCGGGCTGGTCGGTGAGGAACTGGGCGCGGGCGACGAACAGGTTGCCGCCTTCCTCGACCCGGGCGGCGGGTTCGACGCTCTCGACTTCCATCGGGAAGCGGATGCCGGGCTGGCTGGTGAAGGCGACGCGACCGCTGCGGCCGGGCTGCAGTTCCTGGATGTCGCGCTCGTCGATCCTCAGTTCGAGGTGGAGGTCGTCGAGGCGGGCGATTTGCACCAGCGAATCGCCCTGGCGCAGGGGGGCGCCGATCTGCTGCTCGAGGTCGCCCTCGACCACGACGCCGTCGAATGGGGCGCGCAGTTCGGATTGCTGCAGGCGGAACTCGATCAGTTCGAGCTGGGCGTTGGCTTGTTCCAGCCGGGCGCTTTCGACCCGCATGGCGGCGAGGTCGGCGGAGGCTTCGGCCCGCAGCATGGCTCCCCGGTGGGCGGCGGCGTCGGCGAGGGTGGCCTGGCGTTGCAGCAGCAGGTCGCGGCGATCGAGGCGGAGGATGACCTGACCGGTCTGGACGGCGTCGCCGGGGCGCACGAGGGCTTCCTCGAGGAAGCCGTCGAACGGGCTGACAACGTGGCTGAGTTCGCCGGCGCGCACGGTGAAGTCGCCTTCGATGCGGTAGTTGCCCTTGCCGAAGATGAGCAGCAGCAGGCCGGCGGCGAGCAGGGCACCGAGCAGTTTCCACCAGGTGTGTTCGGGGCCGAGCAGGCGGGCGACGCCGCGGCGGGCGGTGGCGGCCCAGCGGGCGCCGAACCAGCGATCGGTGCGGTGGAGGTCGAGCAGCAGGCGCACGGCCTGGTCGGCGATGATGCGCAGGGCGGCGGCTTCCTCGGGATCGAACGGGCGGCTTTCGCGTTCGAGGGTGATGGCGCCGACGGATTCGGCCTCCTGGCGGTCGTCGGAGTCGCTGTCGCCGGCGTCTTCGCGGGCGCTGCGGGCGGCCTCGTCGGACAGGCCGCTGCCGACGCCGTGGCCGGGCGGGAACAGGGGCAGGCTGAGCACGTGGCCGAGGCCCTGGGAGCGGGCGTAGGCCTTGTGGTCGCGGTCGATCCAGGTGGCGTCCTCGGGGGCGGGCACCTGGATTTCGGTGCCCTGGTCGACGGCTTCCTCCATGGCGGAGATGAGGGCGAGGGAGGCGTCGGTCTTGTGGTCGAATTTTTCGGTGTGGCTGATGGCGCGCAGGCGCATGCTGCCGTGGTGGAGCAGGCCGAGGCTGACGCGGTCGCAGCGGAAGCGGGCGGCGAGTTCGTTGACCAGCCGCATGGCGGCGGAGACGAAGCGGCGCTCGGGCTGGAGCACGAGCATCAGGTCGAGGGCCTGATGCAGGTGGTCGGCCTGGCGGCGGGCCTGGCCGGCCTCGCGTTGTTCGCGGGCGCGTTCGGCAACGTGGAGGGCGAGGCCGAGCACGGTGGCGCCGCGGTTGGCGCGTTCGTGGTCGCCGTGGCCGCAGACGGCGAGCACGAGGCGGGGCGCCGCGTTGCCGGCGGTGTTGCCGGCGGGTTGCCAGACGGCGAGCGCGAGCCAGCGGCCGTCAGGGGTGTTGAGGTGGGAGACGTGGCCGGGGTCGAGCTGGCTGCTGAGGTCGCGCAGTTCCTGTTCGACGTCGGGGCTGAAGGCGGCGCCGGAGCCGACGACGCGGACTTTCTGCATGCCGACCGGGGTTGGTGGTGCCTCGGGATCGGCGGGGTTGCGGTTGCCGGGGGTGAGGTGCCAGAGGCCGGCGGCGGCGGCGGCGGACATGGCGCGCACGCCGTCGAGCATGGCGCCCCAAAACTCGTCGCCGCGCTCGGCTTCGAGGGCTTGCTGGAGGCGGGCGAGGGCTTGCTCGAGCGCGATGTCGTCGGCTGGAGGCGGGTCGGGGGCGAAGTTGGCTGAGGGATTGCGGGTCATGAACGGGCGCGGCGGTGGGGCGGGCAGGGATCGGGGCGGCGTGCGGTGGTATGGTGGTATGGTGGCTATCTAGTATGGCGGCTATCTATATAGGGAGAAGCAGAATTCAAACCGCCGATGGGCTCGGATGGGCTGGGATGACGAGGGAGCTGGATTGGTGCCGGTTCTCGGTCGAGCGGTGGGTTTGGAGGTGGAGAATTGAACCGGGAGCAGGGGTCGGCGGAGCCGGCTGGCGGGTCAGCGGGTGGCGGTGGCGGCGGCTGGTGCGGTGGTGGCTGGGGGTGCCGGCAGGTGGGCGGTGACGCGGGTGCCGGCGCGCACCTGGTGGTCGTCGTTGGGGTAGCGCAGCGAGACCCGGACCAGGCCGCTGGAGGGGTCGGCGGCGGGGCTGATGAACTCGACCACGGCCAGGCGCTGCAGGTCGCCGGGGTTGTCGGCCGGGTCGGCGTCGGCGGCGACCGGTTGTTGGGGCGGGAGGTCGCCGGTGGCGGTGAAGGGGATCTGGTCGCCGGGCTGGAGGCGGGCGGCGAGGTCTGGTTCGACAAACAATTGCAGGGTGAGGATGTCGATGTTGACCAGGGCGTAGAGCGGCTCCATGCGGTCGATGGATTCGCCCGGTTCCTTGTAGCGGCGGATGATGAAGCCGTCGAACGGGGCGGTGATGGTGCGTTCGTTGAGCAGGTGCTCGGCTTCCTCGTAGTCGACCCGGGCGAGGGCGAGGTCGATCTCGGCGTTGAGGGCGCGTTCGCGGCTGACGATGCGGTCGGCGGACAGGGATTCGGCGGCGTTGAAGTCGAATTCTTTCTTCTCGAGGATGCGGGCGGCGCGTTCGACGGCGATCTCCTGCAGCCTGGAGCGCAGTCGGACCAGGACTTCGCCCTGGGTGACCTGGGCGCCTTCCTCGACCAGCATGACGTCGATGATTTCCTGCACCGGGGCGGTGATGGTGGCGGTGCGCAGGGGCACGCAGATGCCGTCGACGGCGATGGTGGGGGTGTCGGCGGAGACTGGCGGGACGGGACCGGCGAGCAGGGCGGTGATGGCCAGCATGAGAGCGGCGGCGCGTCGGTGGGGGAGGCGGTGCGGGGTCAGGGACCGGAGGATTGAGGCGGATGTCATGGTTAATGGTTAATGGT